>NZ_MEBP01000065.1:0-30376 GCF_001722075.1 Salinivibrio sp. SS2
ATGGCGAGAGGAATAAATACCTCAGTGATCGTCATTGCACCGGATTCTATCGCCGCTAAATTAACGGTAGTAGAAGAGGCGTTGATCTTTTCATCTACAACGTTCCGTAGAGCATTAAAATTGTCTAACCCAAATAGGGCGGCAGCAACATTACTGGCCGCAGGAAAAAGCTCTAGGGTTAGCTGGGCTAGCCTATCGTCGGCGCAAATAGTGGCGTTAAATGGCCTGACTGAAACGAGGCCATCAGTCCCCTTAATGAATGCCTGTGGGCAGGAACTAATATCAGTCTCTTTTAGAGTTTCTGCTGCTACCGAAAACGGCATTAAAAACAGAATTATAAAAGTGATTAATCCTCTCATGGTTCATGATTTATTTTTTTTCTCTTTAGCTGCCTTAATCCATGGATTAATAACGTCATTTATATATTTATTCATTTGATGACGCGGAACACATATTTTTTTAAATGTTTTTTTACCGTTTCTTTCAACCTCAAAACCCTTCTCAAATCGGGCGCAAATAGCACCCACAGAGAATCCGTTATTAACCATAATGCCAATGATATTTTTAAATGGATTTAGGGCGTTTCTGTATTTAAGAGACACGCCAGCGGTTCTATGGTTCCGTTTTTCTATCCTCCCACTGCGAATGTCGCCCTTTATTTCCAATTCAATTTGACTAACCAAAGCGTTATCAAAAACATGATTTACGATGCTGTCTGGATTCTCAATCGACGAGTTCCAAGCTCTCTTAGAAACGCTCTGGGTGCCGCCTGCGCATTCAGATTGCAGGGGATTCTGATGGTTTTCCGTATTCATTTTGATGCTTTTATATACATTGTAGTAAATAAAAAAACGGAATTGAATACTATTTAATCGGCTTTATCTTGGTTTGCAAATGATATTTTCGCTGATTATATTTCAATCAAAGCAAGTTTAAAATTTTGGGAGGCATATAAGGCACGTCGCACCTATCTACTTTTCCCAACAAGTTGGGGTAGCTAGGCCGTGCCTCAAGGGAGACCCTTGAGAAACCCCTCATTTGTCCTCCGCCAAATTCAACTTGCATCAAAGCAAATTGAAATCATGTCCTCGAACAAAAAGCCAGCGTACTACACAGAAATGATCAGTTTCTATATAGCACCGTCTCAAAAAAAATCGCTCACTGCGCTTCTTTTTGATGGTCAACGGTTGTCGGCATACGCCAGATCTACCATTGACCCAGATCGCATCATCGAGCCATATAATGATGCAAAAGAACGTGAAACCGCTATTGTTCTGGCGGCTCTTTCTGGCGAATTTGATGAAGCAATTTTTGCTATTCGTGGCGCATTAAAGAAAGATTATTTAGCGAATTTTAATGAGTCTTCAGCACTTAAAAAAATCATGTTTTCCATTCTAAAAATAAGCCATAACTTGGTCGATGTTTGTGAGAAATATCATGATGAAAAATCCCTAAACAAACGTCATGTTTTGGCTAAAATTATTAAAGAAAAAGATGAGTGTTTAACCGAAAAGCTATCTTTTAAAATACCCAAGGACTTAATGAGTGTTTTGAGAAAAAAGTGTGTTGGTGATGAGTCCATTAGTCAGGTTTGCAGACTAATGCTCTGTCCCTATGGGGTGATTATACCTAGTAATACAAATACTCTAAAAATCATCACCAAATGGTCGGCATTTTACAGCTCTAGAATACTCTCACTCACTCAGCAGATTGAGGGCAGAATGGATGATCTAAATCTCGGCTTCAACGAAGCTGCTAGAGTGGCCGTGATTAACCTACTAGAAACACTAACAGATTTGCAAAGATTGATAGAAAAGGGACTGAATGCAGAACCTGTAAATTGCAACAACAAGAATTAAAAAACAAACTAAAAACATGATTATAAGGCTTAAAAACCGCGCCCAAGGGATCTTGGAATACCTAGTTTTTGGGAGTGCATTATCCGGCGGTGAACACCGCAACAGCTATGATGAACGAATTAAAGTTTCCGGTGATTGGACTACTACGAAGGCGACGCTAGATTGGCTCGGTAAGAACAAAAGTTGGAGCAACAACTATACGCACATAACACTATCGTTTAGTCCTATAGAGGCAGCAAAAATTGCTGACGTTAGCACAGAGGAACGGGATACCATGCTGGCGGATATTGTCCAAATGGCGATTAAGCATTTTGCACCTCACCGAGCTGATGAGGATCTATTGCACTACGCCGAATATCACGACCCAATCAAGAAGTTTGATAGCGAAGGTAAGGAGCGGTTGCCTCACATCCATCTAGTTCTCCCGAGACTCGATATGAAAACCGGAAATCAGTTAAGAATCATACCCAAAGATGATCAATGGATGGCGGCTATTCAGTCAAAAATTAACAGCAAATACCCAGAGCTACTCACTGATCCTGCGTGGACAGTGATCGTAAATGCTGAAAATAATATTAAGCGAAAAGACCCTTCCAAGAAGAAGTTAAACACTAGAGCATCGGAGAAACTAGCGAGCTATCTCTTTGAGAAAAAACCTAAGAGCGGTGCGGAGCTTTGCAAGCTGCTGAATGGTTATGGAGGCATAGAACCGAACAGCAAAATTAAGTTTACAGCGACTAAGAACCGAGAGACAGAACAGACGAAGAACATCTACATAAGTATTAAAGGCGTATATAACGGAAAACCTGTAGGCAACATCAACCTCACTGGCGAAAATTTCGAATTCCTAAGGCCGCTTTATGACCAATACAGAACCCTGAGCGATAATCCTGAGGAGCATGAAGCCTTACGTGAAGCGTTTAAGACTGACTTTCAGCATGACCAAAAACAGGTCATAGGCTTACTGGGTGGTTCAAAAATAGAAAAGCACCAACAGAAACTTAGGCATAAAGCAGAAAAGGAAAGCCTTGGGCGCGGAGCGATTGCGTCCAGTGCATGGCTGAGAGATAAGCTGATCCAAGAACGTTTTAACAACTGGATTAAACACGACAAGCCGAACAAAGTCTCTATCCGTGAGGTGTTGGAGCGACAAGAACGTTACGACGAATTTAACGATAAGCTTGAGCAGGACATTAACAGTTTTTCCTCCGGCCAACGCTCATTTTATGTTATGTACCAATCGAATATTCAGCACCGTTTCGTCGCGGAAGGTGTATTTTATAAGGACTCGAAAACAGACAAGATCACGTATAGCGACAAACAACATAAATTTCGGCTAGTCGATCATGGTGCGAAAATCACTGCTTCAACTACCGAGCAGACCGACCTAAGAGTGGTAGCTAGGCTAATGATTGAGCAAGGGATCGCCAAGGGGTGGGACTTAGACACCATTCAGTTTTGGGGCAGCGATGAATGGGTTAAGATTGCGAATGAAGAGCTGGAGTGGCGCAAAAACAGAGATGTTCCGGAGCCAATCCCGACCTTTGATAGCGTTGTGAGCCTAAAAGGGAAAGAGAAGGAGTATCCGACTCAGAGAGTTGAAGAGTCACTTAAAAAAGAGGCGAACAATAAGGGTGATAAGATTTGCCAGAGCATCAATAGCAGCTTCACGATGGCATCAATTGAACTCACTGCTAACAGGTTAGGATTAGATCTGAGCGGTCAAAAAATTAGCATTGATGGTAAGAGAATTAAGGATATTGCCTCCGGCAAGCACTTCTCAGCCATCGATTTTTTCACCAAGCGTCATAAAAAGCCTATATCGGAGGTTGCGCCAGTGTTTTATCAGGCTATCACTGATACTAAACTGGTTGAGCGCAATACCGCCAACGAATATTTTGATCCAGCTTCAAACACTAATCGCCCCGAAGATCATACCCAAGAAGCTACTAGGTCAGAGCCTCGCTTAGAAAACTCGGTGACGGATGAGGCTAAAAATAAACCCAACGCTGTCACTGAGAAGGCACGACACCAACTAAAAGCACCAAAATGATACTTCTTTTACCAAAAAGCTTGCGGGTCGTGTTTTGTCTAAAAATGTGTGATGTGCAGCATGGTTTTTTTTGCAATCCAACAAAATTTGGTTGTAAAATAGCTTTAGAAGTGGATAATTTGCAGCCACCCTCTTCACCCAATAATTTACGTACTAAACTAATAAGAAGTGTCTCACGATGGATATCAAAGGGGTTGCTATGAGTGCTCTTGCATTGGCACTTAGCGCAAGTGCAAATACATCGCTCATCGAAGCGACGCAAGCGACAAGTAGCCTTCGCTCTCCGAGCGCAGATTCGTCTGCCTATTTGAGTTCGGATAAGCGTGATTTCGTTGACGCAATGAACCAGACCATTGGTGCGATCAAGGCTGAAGCTAAAGTTTGGAATGAACACTATCGTTTGATCGATGAGTCGGGTACGCCAGAAGCGTTTTTTACGGATATGAATGTGAAGCATCTTGAGGACGCTGATATTGCTGTTCGTGGTTTTGAACAAATTCTACGCATCCAATCTGAGTTACTGGTCGAGGAACGCGGAGAGACTCTAGGGGATGAGGTTTTTGCTACTATTCGTCAGGTGCGAATTGCTGTTGCGAAGCTGAGGATGGCGATCTCAAACGTACTGAAAATCAAAGATCAGCTACGCCCTGCCATAGCATCTAATAAATCTATTTTTGATATGAATAACAATGCGTTACAATCACTCAAGGTTGCTACACAGAACGTCTACTATCACTAATTAGAGAGCAGGGATGCACAAAGTTTCATTCTCTCCAGATTTTGAAAAGGAAGTTATTAGTCAGTTGGGATATAAACCAACTGACCTTCAAACTGATCTCGAAGTGCATCTCGATGCGGTCGGTACAGACGACATGCCAATACCCTATCTTGGCAGAACTGATGCGTTTAACCGTCCCCAGACTGTTGTCGATGCAGGTCTATACAAAATTCATGTGTACGACACTAGTTGTTCAGCATTTAATCAGATTGAGCAGCAACGCTGGAATAGCGCCAGAAACCTCTGGCAGCGCACTAGCGACACCTATTTCATCTATGCACCTAATTTCTTTGATGAATACCATTGCCAATTTATTGGAGTGGTAAACCCTGCTCACCTAAAAACCAATGTCACCAAAAGCGGTTTCAAATGGTTTTCTCCACTGGTTGATGCTGCAAACAAGTTTAACGGAATGTAAAAACTTAGCGCTTGGCCATACACGCGAGATGTTTTTTTGACTCAAGATCCATCATTTTTAAAGGTGGTTTTGCTTTCTGCCGTTTCGCTGCGATCACGAACTGTACACCTCGAAAGTTTCAAATTTACCCCCTCCCCTCCCTACCACTAGTTATAAGGACGACCTTTTAGATAGATATTAGCGCCCTACCCCAGAACGGCAGTCGCCACCCCTCATTACTGGTAATAGGGACGACCTTTTAGCTAATTGTGACAATATGTGAATCCGCCACCATTGGAAATTTATCCCTCTCTACTACCAACTAGTTAAAGGGACGACCTTTTAGCTAGTTTATTGAGCCGTCAACCCTTGCTTGGCTTGGCTTATCCTGCTCTTACACACACTTAGCTATAGGGACGACCTTTTAACTTGAATATAAGCAAAAATCGCACTACGATTTAACTAAACAACGAGTATGTTCACAATGAATCAAAAAAACACCCTAAACAAGCTAGTGAAACAAGCACTTGCGCTACACAAAACCCATACAGACATAGCTTACGAGAAATACAACACTGAGGTTCTGGCAAGCGCTGAAAGGCATCAACCCACCACGGGCAGTGGCGCTTTCGATAAAGAAATGAGATCTATCAAGGCACGATTATCAGGGCGCAAAGCGCACGCTGTTAAGGTCGCTCGCTCGCTTATCATCGAGCATTATTTACCTCAACTGAGCGAAGCTGAAGACCTCAATATGAGCGTCAGAGAAGCCATTGAAGCCATCACGATTACGTGTGACCGATGTGTATCAAAAAACAAATTAACCGGACTTTTTAAGCGCAGTGGTGACACTCGATACAGCCCGTTTTTTACCGACCACAAATACAAAACAAGCGTGCTTTCGCACCCTGTTTTTGTCTCGCTTGGTTCTGACATTAAGGCACTCAATGAGGCGCTACCAAGCACCACAAACCCTAAGCAAAAGCAACTTCTACAGCAGCTTGAAGCCTTTAAGTAAATTCAGTCATTTCTAACTTACTACCAAGTGGGCAGTGCTCTGAAACGAGAAAGGCCCTCAGTTGAGGCAGTAAGAGCTGTTCTAGATGCAAAGATGATCAGTGGCTTGGGATGGAGTACTTGTAAGGCATTGACAGAACATTTTCATAACAACCGAGGTTAACTGTCTCTGTTTGCCTCAAATTCAATACTTTACGCCAGAATTATTGGT
Organism: Salinivibrio sp. SS2; assembly: GCF_001722075.1. Taxonomy (NCBI): domain Bacteria; kingdom Pseudomonadati; phylum Pseudomonadota; class Gammaproteobacteria; order Vibrionales; family Vibrionaceae; genus Salinivibrio; species Salinivibrio sp. SS2. Next base: position 6,316 of record NZ_MEBP01000065.1, read on the forward strand.
ATATCCTACATGTGTATGACAGATAAAGACAATTGCTTATTACATATATAAACAAAGAGAGCCGAAGCTCTCTCTGTTCTATCGACGTTGGTTGCTTTCTCCAGACGGTGATTCGCCTTTTGGCAAACCTTCTGCTGGCTGAGTAGACTCCGAATAACCATTACCATTAGTATTTGCCTTCACTTCCTTGTGCATCGATGTTTCAACAACAGGCTGCGAAACAGCACTTTTAGAGCCTTCCTGATTTACTGTCTGAGCTGCTTCAGCCTCCGGCATACCTTGGTTGTTGATACTCATACCCATACCCTTGCCAGCTTGAGCTGCCATGTCTTCAAACTGTTCTTTCTGGATCTTGTTCTCTGTCATTCTTGACGACTTCTCCTTCACCTCCTTGGTTTTAGCTAGAATCATACCCGCAGCAAATACGTTATTCAGATCTTCTTTTACCTGACCCAGCGCACTGTTTATCCCCAACATATCCTGCACTTTTGGCACGACGGTCAGCGAGATTCTTAGTGAGGTAAATATGACATAGAGCACCAATGCTAACCACGCGACGATGGTTAAAATACCGAACAATGCCACAGTGATTGTGCCTGAGTTCGTATTTGCCGCGCCGAGCATTATCACGCCAACCAGCGAGTTTGTTAAAAACACACCGACATAGCTCAGTACGATAAATACCACAAATGAAATCGTGATTAGCGGCAGCGCCAGCAACCCGCCGAGTGTCAGTTTTAGGATACTGAAACTTGAAATGATCGGTTCTTTATCAAATTTAACGATGCTGGCCGCCAGCAATACAGGCAGCAACACCAATAAGGCAACGATGTCGATTAGTGCTTTCAGGATAGGGGCAATGGCACTAAAGACGATTTTCAGTGGCATCAGTATTGCGCCAATCGCACCCGCAAATACTCCACCCAACGCCAGTTTAGCGAGTACCGCCGACACCATGGCAACAACAAACATTAGTCCCGCCACAATTTTCAACGGCGCAGCCAGTTTTGAGGCTATTTTCATGGCATATGATTTTGCCTGCGTAATCACACCATCTGTTTCTGCACTACTACCACCTGTCATGGACTGGAGGTAGGAGTTAAGGTTTTGGACGACAGAATCAATGATCAAAACTAGAACCCCACCCTCAAATATCGAGGATGAAAACGAGATGATCGCGTGTACTGGATGACCAGAAAAATTAATACACGTATTGGCTCCAGAACAACCCATTAATCCAGCACCCAAGCCGTTATCACCCAATCCTAACCGCTCAGAGAGCAGATCAGAGCGCGGAATAAGCAGTTCAACACCTTGAACTAAAAACTCTGCCCAAGCATCACCTGTTACACTCTCATCATTAGCTGAAACTCGCGCTACTTGCCCAGCACTCCCCGTTAAGATGGTCGGCAAATCCTTGTTTACCGGAATAGCTGCATTTTGCGCATCTGTGGCCGTTTCAACAACCTTGCGCGGTAACCACCCAGTTTTATCCTCTTTACCGACAAAAATAGTGGTTTGCAGTTCGCTGGCGCGAATAGCATCCGCAAACGCCATCGAGCGATGCGCCGAGGACATAAAACTCAGCATTAGACCAACCGCCCCTTTCTCACGCAACTCCTGATCAGCAGCCAGATTGGCCTTCGAATCCGCCTCACCAATGTATTTAGCAGCGGCATAGCGGCTGCCTGCACCCAGCACATTAAAATAATCTACTAGGGTTTTGAAATGCGCTTGAACATCCTCTGTTAATGCCACAATCTCCGGTTTTTCACCTGATTGCTCCAGCTCCCGTTTTAAATCACCGAGGTGATTAGCCAGCGGTGTGGCGGTTGCCCCAGATACAGTGTGTTTATAAATATCAAAGGCTTTTTTCTGGCTATCACGACTCAGTAGTAGTTCCACCCCGCCGCTATTGGTCGGATACACGCATACAGGATGGCCAAACGGCTGAGCGGACAGGGATTTAAATTTGCTGAATGGTGTTTTGCCATCGTGTACTATTTGGTAAAACGCACCAATCTCAGTGCCAGCCTTATCTAGATTTTTAACGCATGACACCATGCGCCCTGCTTTTACAGTTTGATTAGCTAAGGTGAGTAGATTAAACAACGGCTCTTCAGGCTTATATGGGATCGCAAACGGCGTAAATCGGTAGGTCAGGTGCGGCAGGTTATTTTGTGACGCCCTTACACTGTATGTTCCGTCCAGCAACCCTGTTGCAATGCGGATAATTTGCGACGGTTCGGCCTTTGGGTGCTCTATAACGGTTTCTCGGATCAGCGTTAGCATCGCATCACCAATAATTTTAGCGTTACGCTGTAACTGAGTATTGCTAGCCTCCGGCGCAACCAAAACCTCTGCCATTTTTGATATTTGAATAGAGGTGGCAACGGTTTCTACCAGTTTACGATCAGCGCTCAAATCAGCACCTGTAATACTCATCACATTACTCTGTTCGAACACCTCACTAACGCCAAAATCCTGAAGAAACAGCGGCGCTTTTATACTGTGTTGGCCTGACGGTTTGCCGGAAAATAGTTCCAGATTTGTTGACGTGCTGCCACCTGTTTGCGCCCCAGCGATACTCAAGGCCAGAGAGTGATCGGTAAAAATACCATGATAAAACTCCTGAAAACTCGGATCACGGGTTTCACGGGCGAAAAATCTCCATACTGCTCCCGTTATCCCCTCAGCTTCAGAGGCATCACCATCAACCATCGTGGCATGCTCCGGCAAGACAGATAGGGCGCTGGCATAAGTGCTGCTATCCTGCGCCGTCGATAAACCAACCACTAAACTTTTAGCCAGTGCGACAGAGCGAGTTTGGTGATACTCAAGATCTAACACACTATCATCGACTTCCGATTCTGGCAGGATCATAGGCAGAAACAGCGCCGACAACCACGCACTAATCTTTAACACCACCAGTAATGCAGCCAGCGCCAGCACGACAGATGCGCTAATCCCATCATAAAATGGCAACACTAACGCAGTTGCGCCTAACAGCCACAAATCCGAGAGGTCTAGCTGCAATTCCTTCTCCCGCATTACCGCCATACCCATGTTGCCAATGCGCCACACAACTGCGCAAACTAGCAACACCAGAGCAATAAACGAGGCTACCACCATCAGTTCACTGATCATTTTTGACAGGGTTTTTACGGTTCTAGACATTACCAGCGGTTCATCGCCGATGATGTTTTGGTAAATACTACGGACTTTTTCGTTACTGTTAATCAGATCGCTGAGAAACACGCTGGTGCTGTTTAGCAACACATCATCCTGACAAACCTCCGATGATGAAATGATTTTGCCGCTGGCATCAAATGCAGCCGCGCAACTCTCGTCAGCGTGAGCGGTACTGGCAAAGACAGTGCTAAATAAAATGAGAGTGAGGCCGAAGCGCCTGAGAAAATGAAATGGATTGGTGAGCAACATGATGCTTTATTTTAATTGTACTAATTTGTGAGCGTTTTTTGTACTCCCCCATAGAAATAGATAATTAAGCTATTCGTTGTGGGCGAGAGTACTAGTTGTAGGCTTGCACTACACAACTTAGCAGGGCTATACTGCGGGCTGGCTATATCAGTGAGCCACGGCTTGCCGAGTGAACTGACCATTACTTGCCCTGAAACTTTTGGGGGAGGATTGGTCTGTTCGCAAGAATATCCACATCTCCCCCTCCTTTTCCACGATCGGAGATGTACTATGGACAACCACAACAATTTCCCACAACCAATTGACCGCCGTAAAAGGAAGGGTCAAGCCCTCAAGCAGATCGATAGAGACCTGAGAACAATCGATTCAGGACGCCTTGGTTCCCAACGGCTAGTTATCAATATCGCCCTCGATTTTCAGGAAGAATTCCCCAACTTGTCATGGGATGACGCCATAAAAATGGCTATTGGTTACTACCAACGCATTTATGGAGCATAAGGAGGATTTATGGCTAATACTTACCCGCTCACTATTGGATCCCATACCTACCAAATATCTAAACGTTGGCGACCAACAATGGATCAGGATGGACCTAAATCTGTCCAGCTCATTGATACTGACAGGGTGATGCTCTCAGACCAAAAAAGGGTGGTAGATTACAAGAGTGAATTCAAAGCCTATAAAGCAAAAGGCGGCAAGCAGAAGCAAAAAGATTATCTGGACGCCGCAGCAAATCGCGACTTTGGCGCACCTTGGGATACCACCATTGATATGGCAAAGAAAGAAATGAACAATCTGTACTGGGGGCAAAAAGATTGGATTACCAAAGAAGATCACCAGCTACTTTTTGCCCTAGCAGATTCAGGACATGCTCATGCAGCCTACCATCTTGGTACGCAGCTCACTACACAGGATGACTACGAATGGGCAATAAAGTTTCTGGTTGACAGCCATAACTTCGGGCACCTGCATGCAATTTTCGTGTTGGCCGAATACCTTTTCGAGAAAAAAAACATAGAAGAGGCAATAGCTTGCCTAGTGATCGCTGGCGACAAAGGTAACAATATTGCCACCTTGACCTCATGTCACTTCAGTATATTTGGCCTAATGACCTCATGTAATGGAGAAAAGCTGGAAGGTACGTTACAAAAGCTCACCGACTTAACCCCATATACTACCGCTCGCTATCTAAAGCTATACCTTTTGATCTCGCAAGGAAGGGACATAGAAGCTCTACAGCTTCTAAATAACATCATAGAAAATCCTCAAAATCCCCCGCCCAAAAAATTCAGCGACGAAACCTTTGAGATTCGAGGGGAGAAAATCAGCAACTACTTTGCCGAAGTCAAGCAGCAACTTTTTTACAATGATGCGCCTCCGAGCACCATCCCCGATAGAATCGGGGTGTTTGAAAAAGTTGGGGGCAGATATGGCTTCCCATCCTTCGATGACTTTAAAAGCCTGAGAAAACTATTGGAGCGCGAAATAAATGGCAAGTGATGGTTAACAATAAGCAGCCCGAACTGAACTAGGGCTGCTTAGTTTGGTTTGTCAAAAGGCATTGTAACCTTCTGTTTTTTTATGGTGAGGATCTCTTTTGTGTCCGCTGCTACGATAGCTCCCCCTCGATCGAGTATCGCCTTAAAAGTGGATCTGTGCTTTAGCCCTGCTACCCTCGATGCAGCCGCCTGCGATAAGCCACTGTCCCGAAAAACTTTCTCCAAATTTCGTGCCGTCGTGAAGACTGAAGGAGACTTCCCTGAATTTTCACAATATGGAAAAAAAATTCCGGTACGACGATATAGTTGTCCGTTAGCGTCAACATATGTTCCCTTACTACGTAGTTCATACATGCGCCTGTAACTAACCCCCATCAATGCGGCTACCTGCCCGTTATTCAGGGCATTCTCTTTCATGGTTCTGTCTACATAATGTTCAAATTGCTCAATCTGCTTCATTCTCTTTATCGGGTTAAACTTTTTGCAAAATCCGTTTTTTGCTTAGCTGCATTTATTGTTTGCTCACCGCCTATTTGCGTCTGCGATCCATCTTGGAACAATGCGGTATTAAATTCGCTAGCCTGTTTGTAAACATCCAGCAGTTTGCCTACCAATACCATCACAAAAATCACGTACAGCAGGGTATAAACCACCACACCAAACAGAATAGAGGTAATAGTTCCTGACAGGTTATTGACATGCCCAGCGAGCTGCGTCACGCCGCCCAACACCTCCGGCAATAGACGCTCGGATAAAATGATAGACAGGTAGTACATTAAAATCAGACCAACGAACGTCACCACCAACGACACGCCCTTTAATAGCAAATCCGTGTATTTTCGTGCCAACTCTTGCGGTGCAACGAGAGGCTGGATAACCAGCAATAGCGTTGTCGCAATCAGTGTCAGCCCAGCCATCAACGACCATAAAATCCCAGCATAAAACGGCGCAACGATAATCAGAGGTAGGAGGTATTTTAGGGCGAACCCCATAAATAAAATCATATGGCTCATCGATAACGTCCCCTCAGTCAACACGGCACCTGCTGTAAAAGCGGTCACACCGCTCAACACGCTAAATATTGCATCGGAAGGGGGAGAAAATGGTTTGTCGGCCAAGGCCGTTTTTATTTCCGGCAGATAGGCAGCAATGCCACCGCCAACGGCGGCGGTTACACCTGCAATCGCCTTGGATTTGCTCAGTGCTCCGGTCTGTATACCTTCTATTTTTCCATCGCCAGACTGCGCTTTTTTATCCGCGCCCTGCTTTGACAGCATCTTCGTTGCAACTGGTGTTAGGTGATTACCCGCCTGCAAGGCAATATAAAAATCGATCATCTTGTTGCCCAGAGAGCGCAGCGTTTGTATTGGTGTTCCACACACACCAACAACCTCACCCTCTGCGTTTTCTAACGACTGATTCGGGTTATTCAGGCATGTATCAACACGCAGAATTGAAAATATGTCATGGTTAGGTGTTGAGTCTGTTTGAGTTCGTGCCAGCAAATCCTTTGGCGTCAGCCTGCCCACTCCCGTGTCATAAATTGCTTCTCGGAAACGGCTATATATGTCCCTATGACCAAAATCAAATGGCCCAGCCTCCGTCATTGCGACCTGACTAACAAAAGACCATTCAGCTAGTGAGCGCTGAGGCACGACAGGTGGCGCGTTACGCTCAATTAAACTCATCAGATCCAGCGGTTTGGCGATCCAACCTAGTCTAGCTATTTTTTCAACGTGATTTCCTTGCGCCAGTACATCCACTACAACCGCACAATCAAAAATCCCCGTCTGATTGGCAGCCGGATCAAAACGGCACAGCTCCTCCGCGCAGGCTTTTAGGTTGTCGATAGCACACTGCGGTTGATATTCAGTGCGGGTGCCATTGAATTTATAGTTTGGCGAATAAAAACGAGACACGAGCGCTTGAGATAAACACAACTCCGCCCTGCGCTCCTCAGCAACCAGCTCACCAATTTCTGATCTCTGCCCAGTGACATAACTAGATATGTCCGCCAAATTAGCAGGGCAGGTTTTGTACCACTCTGGATCCAGAACAGGTAGTTTGTCACCAGTTTTAATACTAAAACTGCTGCCTAGCGACGTAAATTGTGCCGTTTTAAAATCCAGTGCCGACTGCACCGCATTACGCACCGCATTAGCAAATAACTGCGCCTCTTTATCCTGCCATACCTCCCTGCTAACGCTCATATTCGTTTCTGCCATTTGCGCTGGCGTAGAGATGTTTTTTGGCATAGTGATAGTTAGGTTACAGGCGTTATCGCTGTTGCCGTAGCTGGCTTTATGGCTTGTGTCGGTCTGACTAAATTTAATGCCGGAAACTACCGCTCCATGAGCGCTAGCTGGAAGCTCTGTTATTACGCACGAGGCGAATCTCAGAAGATGTGACATATCATTTAGCACATACCCCACATCATCCTGTTCGCTCAATTTCGTTGTGAGGTAATTTGGGTGCGGAGGGAGATAGAACGGGAGTGATGACTGCGTATTTTTCGCAAATTGTTTATCAATTTTATCTGCCGCTATCGATGCCGCCCCCATCATGCGAAACATAGCCATATTTATTATCGAATAACTGCCGGACTGGGCACTGACTCCCGAGCCGGTTAATAACCCAATTGGCGCAGCTAACAGCAACACAACTATCGCCATGCCGAACTGCCGGATCTTATGATTTCTCCCCTCACCCCGTGTTTCGGCCATCATTGAGCTGCTCAAACTGATAAAAATCGATGCAATAGCCGTGGACGCAATAATAACTGAAAGACCAATCACCACGCTGGTAAATACCCCGACAACCTGATTACTCAGGGCTGGAATATCCCCTGTGCAACGTAAAACATCATCAGAGGTCAGCGTTTTTAGTTTCCTCTGATCACGGACGTTGTTTGTAAAATATTGGGCTGCATCAGTACCGAATACACCAAGCGCAAATTGCTGTTCGATACGCGAAAAACTCTCTAACTGACATTCATTTGATGCGTGCAGTGCTGGCGCGAAAAGGGTGGCAAAACTGACGAAAAGTATGAAGCGAAATTGGCGGAACATCACTTTTTTATAAGAGTAATAAACTCTTCGTAAATGTTCAATTTTCGAGCACCAAATGCCCCTAAATGACAATCTCAACTCTAAATAAAAAAGGGAGCGCATGCCCCCTTTTTTTACTTAACTAGCGTCGTGATTTTGGCCTTGTTAAATAGTCCGGTTATCGTGTCGTCCTCAACACTCAATGGACTCATCTCATCGCCCAGATTTGCTGTAATATAGCGGTACAAGTCAAAAGGCAATTTGTAACACAACAAGTATCCCAAAAACGTAAATGCCGCTGGGTAAACTAAGACATTCAGTGCCAAATATGTAAGCACCCCCTCTCCCTGAAACCACGGAAATATTTTGATTAGCATCATTGCCATCCCGCATATAGAATTAAACAACATAACGCCGCACAACCATGATGTTACGCCCAAAATGAGCATAACAGGTGGGTTAATCAGCTCGGATTTCACAAAACCAACCCACTGCACATCATCACTCTGGTTCTTACCGACATTTTTCAGATCTTCAATCTGGCGCTTGATGACATTAACAGTAAAAAACAATGGCGACACCATCAGCCGTAAAAACACATGATGCAAAACCAGTTTCAGCAAAAAACCAAACATCAGGAGCATCAGCGCGAACTGGAGCACTTCCGCAACTAACAAAAATAGTAATCCTAGACCACCTAAAAATGGTAGGTTAGTTGATGTAATACTGGCAATTGCCTGCAATCCATAAAAAGCCACCCCAAGATCCATTACCCTCTTTACAGCCCCAGTAGCAATCCCTAGAGAATCAGACGGGTCAACACTGCCAATCACCCCTTTGGCGAGTTCAGATAACTGAAATGAAACATTATGTTTTGTGGGTTCAAACCACGTGCGGGTAATGTAGGGGAAAAACTTATCCAAATAGGCTTTAACCTCATCCTTATCATCAATCCCCATCAGTGTTCGTGAGTGTTTAGGTTGAGTCGAGAAGAACGCCTCTAACGCCGTTTTTGTGTCTACACCTACCTGTCTTACTGCTTCATCAAACGCAATATCATGGCTGTTTTTTTCTACAGTCTGGATTTGAGAAAATGTTGGTAGCGAGAGCATTAGGCCACGATTATAATGCTCGCCCTGATGTGAAATGACCTGCCCCAGCGTATCCTGAGAAACACGTCTAAACTCTTTTTTTAGTAGTGTTTCAATGGCGTTATCAAACTGACTGAAATCATAATTACTGTCGGCGGTATTAAAAGCATCAACGGCTATCAATCTGCCATTTTCACCATGCTGGTAACCGTAATACTGATCATCAAACAGAGAAAAATCATCCCGACGAACCTTACAAAAAAAACTGTGATCTAAATTGTATGTATAAGTCTCCAAACCATGACGCTGCACACAAGCCAGCGCTTTTTTGTAGGCGGTGTATTTATCCAATTCTGTCTCAATCATTGGCGTGAGTGCCGTTAATAGTCTCTCCTGATCGGGCGATAGGACGGCTTGGGATGGTTCATTAGATTGAACTTGCAGGCGGCTATCGAGTACACCCAGCCCCGTAGCGGCCTCCAATGCCCATCCGCACCGTGGGTCAGTCTGTGCAACCTGAGACCAACTTTTACGCAGCAGGCAATCAGCGCGGGAAAAATACTCGCCAGTCCGTGATGCCTCCAACTCTCTCTGAGCCTCACCAATCATGGCGATCGAATGGTTGGTGACTTCGAATTTATCTGGATTTGCGGACGCTATCTGATGCTCAACGAGACTGGTATCTAACAGGCCATCATAAATTAACCTCGCCTGCACAGTTGCGGTAATGTGGTTTTTTAAAATTAATTGAACATCCGCAATTTTATCCGCGCCTTTTTGTTGCTCATTTACGGGATTGCTAAAATCCACCATAACGCTCAGCACACCATTAACCAACGCGCTCATACAGAGCCAGACAGTGATCGTGACGGCCAGCGGTAACACAACCACTGCTCCGCCCTGCACAGCATAGGGCGACAGGTACATGGCAATAACCGAAAAGCTGACAGTTTCAAGGACGGCCAGCCTGAGCTTTTTCGTCCCCTTCTCCGATTCGGCCTCGTCACTCGACCTCAGAGAGGTTATGGCATCATAAAATTTTAACGGCAATATCACGAGCAGCAGAACAGTCACAACCCAAAACCCAATAGGTAGCAATGCATCAAAACTGCGCTCTAAAATCGTGAATTCAGATTTTGGGAGAGTATTTTGGGATGACTGGTATAAATGAGACATTGGTGTAATGTCGAACTCATCAGCGGGTTTCGCAATACGCTCAACACGCTGCACAACTGACCATGGCACTAGATTTAGTGCTACCTTAGATCGTTCCGGAAAGATCTTTTTTATGCCCTCAACAACGATCGAAGAGCCTTCATTAATAGAGATCGTTTTTTGGGGTTCGGTTGCATTACTCACTGGTGCGAGCAGAAAGCATAAGATCAGTAATAGTTTCCTCATTTCCTCCTGTTTTTTAAATTTATGTTTTTACCAAGTCAACTGACCGTTAATAAATGCTGTCCACATCAGGTCTAGCGTCCCACTGACACCATTAACATTGTCAGCCCATGTCCAAAGGCCAGAAAGAAATAGAATAAAAAACAACTGCATGATACGCAGTGATAACGTTGGTTTTGGCACTTCCTCGCCTTTTCTATATATAATTTTCACGCATTTACTCTTGGGTTAATATCTTGATTATCTTATTGTATTATAGATATTTTTTAGATGAATTGCCACTAGTTATTATTGATTTTATCACATTTTTCGCTACCTTTTGCTCATAGAGTTAGAAGTTAATAAAAGGAAAATTGGCTCATCAGAAAAGATCGGGCTGACTCAAGTCTTCTGCTGTAAACGGCGTACCCACCATAACTGGCTGCGAACTAACAGACGCCATATCTTCTTCAAACTTGTCTTTTGAGAAATCGATGGTCTCAGAGAGGGATTGCGTAGCTTCATCTACTTCATTTCCAGCCATTTGATCCAAAAGAAGTTCCTTCAGTTTGCGAGGTATTTGAGGCCACTTTGAGCCTTTTTTTACCGCAAAAACGTAACCCTGAACAGGTCTCCCCCTTGCTTGCAGGCGGTCTTCGGCAACTACGACATCAATCCCCGAAACCTCTTTTATCTCGCTGATTGGAGTTTTTATAATTCTATTGAAGAAGCCATTTGGTTTTTTGTTAGGATTAACCCCAAGTCTCGACATCAGTTCATCTGAAGTGATGTAAAAGTACCCTCTACCATCAAGAGCATGGAGCAACCAGTGGTAAATTTTTAAAGAATATTTACTCTTAAATCCCCTCACGACATCCAAATCAAGCGAGCGATAATTGCTTAACGCTAAAACAAACGGCATGAAAGATTGAGAGAAAGTAAGTAGAATCTTTGCCTCACAACCATCCCGCTTAACATGATCCACTCGCTCAACAATTCTAATACGAGAAAGGTGATCTTCGTTACCCGAGTTATAATTAAATTGAATACTTGTTTCAAAGATCTCATTCAGACATTTGATAATATTTGACTTATTTTGTCCTCCTATCGTAGATAAAATCTCTTTTGCAGGAAGAAGAATCGTTCTAGATTCGATGGTGTCAAAATACATATCACATAAGCTTTGATCAACTAGATTGTAATCAATCTTTGACTCTCCCCCTTCGAGACTAGATCTCTCCATAAGCGTGCTAGAAACTATTGTGTCACTCTTGAAAGGATCTAAATCAAACCTCGATATAGCGCTTAGTAGGAGTTTTTGGGACAGTATATTTAAAGTTGCATAGTGAGCGAACACAAATGCGTTCTTTAATCTAACTACCTTCGTTCGCTCACTTGGTACTGCATCAACGATTTTTTTTGTGTCATATTCGACATCTTGTACTTTCAAAACAGAATTACTCATTTTGTTCTTTTTCTTAAGATTAATAATTATCTCTCAATCAATCAATATAGTGAGAGGTAAAATCAGAATTTTTAGAGTTAAAAATTTTTATTATGTTTATCAAAACCTTACAAACATACTTACTATAAAAAACATACCACCCCCCCTCCGAAAGCCTAAGGAATATGAAACAAAACTAATAAAAAAAACAGCTAACCCTCTTAAAAACCCTCAAAAATTCACTCAGAGCATCAGAAATAATGCAGATAAAGGCAAAAACCACCAAAACCATCAGAAATAATGCAGATAAAAACAGAAATAATGCAGATAAATATCCCCAAACCCCTTGCCGCTATTGGCCTCAAGTGATGCCTATAATAGAGCTCTTAATAGAGTAGTTCATTAATAGATGTTCTAATACATCGAAAAGCACCAAAGAGCCACCAAGTCTTCGACGTTGTTAGCTCTTTGTACAAACATCGCTTCGCTGCTGTTTGCACGGTGTCCAGAGGATCTAGCTCTTTAATAAAACACCCATAAACCTCAAAGAAGAGTATGTTTTTGGGAAGGAACCTTCGGTTCAGGAAGGGGATACCTATCATAACCACAACCCCTCAAAAACCGCTTTTAAGGCTAATTAAGCCTAAAACCCGACCCTTAACCTTAAATCTTCTAAACAGGGTCGATAAAAGGGCTTATAGTGCCTTTCTGAGACCAAATTTATACACCTTAACCCCACAAATACATCAACCACCAACCTCACCTCCGTGGTAACAGCAGCGTAGCGATGTTACTACTAGGCAAACCGACGCCGAAGGCTTGGTGCTGCCATAAGCCTTTTTGGATGTTCTGTGAGAGTCCCATTTTTTGGGTCGAAAAATCCCATTACATAGAACTAAGAGAGAGGTCGACATAACTACCTGTTTTTAATGACTAATCTTTCAACCTATGTATCTCTAGCTAAGATACATTAATGTTGCGATTTTCCGCAAAAAGAGACATAAGCCATTGTTTATAAATCATTTTCTATGTATCCTTATATTTTGGTCAAGTATTTAAACATCTGTTTTGCCTAGACATATTCCACATTCATAATCACCCCCCAAAAACACCCTAGCGATACACTAAGGTCACGATGGAAATTCATGTTGTTTTTTTTGGGATACGGGTTGTATCTAGTGATTTTTGTTATTAACCTTCAGGTAAGTTCAAAAACAAGAAGCAAAAAATGAAAACGAACCAAGACCCTAAACAAACAACAAACATGCACACCACAGCCACAGTGGAGCGTGAAGACGGCCAAACATGCCCAGCGGATGTAGATCAGAACACTGGTGAGATTAAGCAAAAGTCAGCGGCCTTTTACGCATTCAATAAGCAGAATTACAAAAAAAAATTACAGCTCGCTATCGACAATCCTGTAGCAAACTCGATCTTTGAGTACATGGTGAGCGAAATGGACAACACCAATGCCCTTTGTGTATCCATGAAGACCCTAGAAACGATCTTCGGATTAAAACGAAACGCCCTAAGCAAGCACATCAAGTACCTTGAAAAAGAGCAATTCTTAGAAATTTACAAGCTGGGCAATATGAATGTATATGCTATCAATGCCTACCTTGTGTGGACTCAAGGCGATGCCAACCTACACAAAGCCAAGTTTAAGGCGAATGTTGTTCTCAACCTTGATGAGCAGACCACTAAGGTTAAGCGTGAGTACGCTAAGCAGGTGAGTATTAAGTGATCGCTACAAAATAAAAGTCACAAGATTAAGTTTTCTTCAAACCTCCTAGTCGGAGGTTTTTTGGGTATACTCAATTGTCATACCTTTTAATCTCAGAATATGTAAATTGATCACCACTCAAATGTCACGTAGTATGGATCACCACTCAAATGTCATGTTTTATTGATTTATGTCAGAAATGTATATTCATGCTTACCTTCGCGCATCGACGTCAGATCAAGATGCCAATAGAGCAAAAAATTGCCTAATTGAGTTTGTCGAAAAAAAAGGTCTTCGTATAGCAAGTTGGTATACTGAAACAAAATCGGGTGCTTCCCTTCAACGACCTGAGTTAATGCGCCTACTGAGAGAATCAAAGAACGGTGATGCAATTCTGGTCGAGCAGATTGATAGATTGTCGAGATTAAATGAATCAGATTGGCTTCAGCTAAAGAATCTTCTCGCTGAGAAAAATTTGAAAGTGATTGCATTAGATCTTCCAACCAGCCATCTTGCACTTTCAGAACAAGCTACAGACAGCTTCACGCAAGCAATGCTTAGCGCTATCAACGGTATGATGATTGATATGTTAGCTGCGATATCGCGTAAAGATTACGAAGATCGACGCCGCAGGCAAGCACAGGGCATTGAGAAAGCGAAAAACCAAGGCAAATACAGAGGCAGAAAAGCAGACGCCGCTCTTCATGAGAAAATCTATAAGCTTCGAGTCTTAAACGGTTTGAGCATCAATGAAACTGCTGAACTCACAAATGTCTCAGCGCGTACAGTTATTCGAATTGCAAAGGCGATGCAACAAGCAAAAGAAATATAAGGCTAGAAAATTGAAAAACAATAACTTTGACCCTGTCATCGTCAACAAAGAGCCTTATAGCATAGGACATTTAAAAGATATAATGCTGAACATCGACATAGATTTTAGTAACGGCGATACTCGAACTATTGCTGTACACATGCGTCCAACGAATCATCTTTTTAGCAGAAAGGTTGAAGGGACAGACTACGAAAACAGACCCGCACTCACAGCGACAGGCCATTGGTTAACAAGCTACGTTCATCACGAAGGAAACTTTTTCAACGTAAAAGGTAATCCTCCGAGCATCAAAGAGCATCGGATATTTTGCAGAAATAAATGGCAAGACTCATTTTTGTTCCCGTCTTTCGTTGAGCTGATTAGAGATAGGCCTTCTCATGTGACAGTTCTGGCGAACGCAGGAGATGATAAAACTTGTCTGAGCGGTATTCTCGAAATCGAAGAGCGCCCAGACGAAGTTTATCTCGTCTTTTTCACTCTCACTAAAGTGAATAGCAAAGAAGCAAACATGCTGATTGAGAGTGCATACTGCGTAGATCGAGCGAAAAACCTTAAAGCGAAGAAGTTAATCTCTAACACTCGAAAAGAAGAGAGCAAACCCTTTGTTGTGGCGTTAAAAAATGTAATGGAAGGTCGCAAACCTATGCTGAGCGTTAAGAAAAGCCGTCGCGCATACAAGCGAAAAAAGAAGAAATAAGGATCCATAAATGCAAAAAGCTCTGTTTAAAAACAGAGCTTTAGCAAATATCTCTTCCGGATTACCTAGTTACGATGCGTCTTGCGCAAACACCAGCGTATGTGAAGACCCGACATTACTCGCTCATCACACCTTTTTAGCTAGCGGGTGGGGAGGAATTTGCAATCCGACTTAGTCTCCCTCTCAGCTATTGCTAAAGATACACTCAGTGCACCTAGGTTGTCAACATGCAACAGATTCCGGTTTGGTGCACCCATTACTGCAAAACCTTCCTAAAGTCACAATAGATAGCGTCTTAAGGTCACAATAACCCTGACGCTTAAACCCAAATTGCCTTTTATATTGATAAAAAACAGTTATTTAGGTGCGTAGTGTGGTCATTACCGCAAAACCTTCCTAAAGTCACAATAGATAGCGTCTTAAGGTCACAATAACCCTGACGCTTAAACCCAAACCGCCTTTTATATTGATAAAAAACAGTTATTTAGGTACGTAGTGTGGTCATTACTGCAAAACCTTCCTAAAGTCACAATAGGTTGGCACATTGTGACATTGGCATTGCAGTATCACAATGTGATTATTGTTTCTTAACGGCAATTGCAGATTGAATTGACGCAATAAGTTCCGGTGGAAACTCAAATCGCTCCTGAACCATCAGCGTACCAATGTGCTCTTGAAGATTTGTTAGGTCTGAAATTGTCAGAGGCTCTACATCCCCTCTTGAGACAGCAACGTAAGATTCTACAGCACGTGTTAGAGCATCCTTTTCCTCTGTAACATTCTGCTTTTTAGGGGTTTTTGAGCATATTGTGAAACGAATACGCTCCACTCCTCTCTTTTTTTCTTTTAGGTCGTGAGAAATCGTTAGGTCGGTCTTTTTATTAATCTCGGATACCGCTACTTCCAGAAATTTTCTCCTGAAGTCCGGCATTCGTTCACGATATGATTTAGGAAGATCGTAACGGTCACACATCCACTTAACTTGTAGATCTACATACCCTCTTGATTCCCACTGCCGCATAGTCTCGTACAGCCTCATTACATGCGGATTCGAGAGGTTTCCGGCCTCACTCAGCAGAACTCTAGTGAATTCCTTGTCGATCTTATTGATGATTGATATTAGTTCTGAGTTGAAATAGAGAGTAACAGCCCCTCTACGTGGCCTAAGGGAATGTTTGGTCAACCATGACATTGCATCCAAAGCTTTCTCTCCGTCTTCCCCATCCTGTTCAGGCAGGTAGAAAACGACACTGCTTTTTTGCAGCTTTGTAGTAGCAGCTCTAATGTCGCGAGAAGCATTCGCTTTCTCGTATTCAAATAATTCACAAAACTCAGATATGCTAAACTCAACAGGGAATGAGCCATTATCATTCTTTGTAACTCCCCCTTTTTGAATCTTACTAATCCCAAGATAAACCAAACGTTTTTCGTTTCTTGTCAAGCTGTAAGCGGCAGTTGTGAGAGCATTAGCTTGCCGAAACATATCCGTTTTACTCAACTTATCTTGCTTAGTTACTTCCTTCATCTGCCACCCGCATCATTGTGATACTAAAATTACAGGGTCACAATGATATTCTTATTGTGACTGATAATTCAATCTATCACATTATGTGCTTATATCAATCAATAGAGGCAGCAAATTATCCACAAAACAAAGCATCAAAACCGTCCTAAAGTCACAATGAACCGTCCTAAAGTCACAATAAGAAGGCTGATAACCGTCCTAAAGTCACAATGAACCGTCCTAAAGTCACAATAGGTTTATGTATAATCATGTTTTTAAAGGTTTTTTTGCGACTCTAAAAGATCTTAAAAAAAGATCTTAAAAAAGATCTTATTAAAATAGAGCTGGATATGTGGATAAGTGCTCTATGGATAAGCAGGGACAGCAAGCTGCCCCAACTTAACCACAGCCCACTTGAAAGATCGAGATCTCCTCACCATTGCGCTCCGCGCCCAATAATATTTTTTGTTTTTTAAGGAGCTGTAAGGCACACAGAGGCCGTAACTTACCTTTACTAACCCAACCATACCACTAATACGAAAACACCTCTCAGAACGCCATACAGGAGCGATCCGGAACGCGATCCTAACAGACCTGAGCGAAGCGATTAGATCTTTACTGAAAACCATTGCTGGCAGGTTTCAAATGATTGAGCATTATCAGAGACGGACTAGAGCATGTAATACATAGGTATTACATATACTAGCATGAAGCTGTTATGCATTTTTTTCTGATTTTGTGGTCTGTGAATTTGCAATTACCTGTTGCCTACTGTTATATGTAATACATAAGTATGACATAAGACGAACACCACAATGAAGACAATCGCAATCGCCAACCAAAAAGGCGGGGTCGGCAAAACCACAACAGCCATAAATCTCGCTACCGAGTTAGCAAAAAGCCAAAAGGTTTTAATAATTGACCTTGATCCGCAAGGGAATTGCTCGAAAGCCCTATCGGATGGTCAGACATCATTCCCTTTTGAAGAAACAAGCGCATACCTCTTTGATAAGCCCAAGGTTGCTGACATTACAGGTATAGTTAAGCGCCATGCCGTAGCTGATAATACGGTGATAAAAAATCTATTTATTATACCCACAGACTACCAACTCAGCCGAGTAATCGAAACATCCCTAACCAAGATCAACAGAGAACGAATCTTAGACCGTCATCTAGCGAAGATTCGAGATGACTTTGATGTAGTTATATTAGATACCCCTCCAAACTTATCACTAACTACTCTAAATGCCCTACAGTCGTCTGAACTTCTTCTGATCACTGTTGACTCTGGCGCATTTTCACTAGATGGGATCGCCCCTCTTCTGGAGGCCGCAGATGAGATAAAAGGTGAGGAAATTAATTACAGAATCTTGCGCAATGAAGTAGATAAGCGTAATTCGATTATAAATGAATTCATCGAGGATGAGTTATCTTCTGTTCAAGATAACGTGTTGAAAGCTAATATCCGTCGTTCTGAAGATGTATCCAAAGCCAATGCTCTAGCAATGCCTGTACAGCTTTTTAGAAAAAGCTCACTAGTTATCAATGATTACAAGTCACTATCCTCTGAAGTCCGAAAAATCTTAAATGTTAAACAATAAATTATGAACAAACTACGCAAAAAAGGCGCAAGATCAACGCTTAACTGTATAGGCAAAGCGGATAAAGGTGAGAGCAAGAATAGAATCACCACAGTAAAAGATAACATGCACACAACATACAAGGTCACGCCAATCACGATGAGATTGCCGCAGGCCGATAAAAATGCTGTGAGTGATTGGGTTGAGGAGCTAAATAATCATACAAAAAGAAATGTAACACCGGCTAAGCTGATGCGTGGCCTAGCTGCAATGCGTGATGATATCGATCAGGAGAAGCTATTGGGTTTTATCAACGATATGTGAAAACTCTCTTGAACGCTTAAGTGTGTGTGATACATATGTATTACACATTTTTTTGATTTAAATTCAGTAAATTATATTATCACCCTATTCATGTCTTGGATTGTAGTGTACTATTCTTGGTGTATGTAATACATAGGTATTACATACAAAAAACCCCGTCTCTGCTCCAACAGAAACGGGGTTATGAAACTTCCCCAACCGACAAAAATCAGAAAAGAATCAATATGAATACTACTACAAACTCTAGCATCAATACACACAAGACATTTTGCTACTTACTTCTATTTACCGCTTCAGCAATAAGCCTCTACCTCACCACATCATTCATGTATGAGCTGGGTGCCGGAGCTGGAATGGCAGTGGTTTTTGCCCTTGTTGGTGTAGTGTTTGATGTCTTCAAGTCTTACTCTCCCACCCTCGCAACCAAAGTGGTTAACAAAAATCAACCAACTGCCCTACTGCTGTGTGTACTAAGTCTTGCTCTTATTTGCGTTAGCGGTGCGGCTTCAGTTTTTTCACTACAAAGCGGCATTGACTCTATTCTCTCAGAATCTAAAGCAGCAAAAGTGGCGCAACTTAAAGTGGATTCAATTCAGTCTGAAATCAATGGACTAGAAGAACTCCGTTCGACTCAGCTTTCGATCAATCATGTATCAAAAGCTAACTCAACCACTCTATTAATTTCACAAAAAACAGCGGAGCTTAATGCTGCAATTGACGCCTCTGCTAACGCAACTGATAACAGCTTGTTGGCTAATTTTTCCACAGAACTTGTGTATATCATTGCCCTCGGTATCGAGCTAATTTCTGTTGCAGTAACCATGGTTTTGTTTCAGCTAAACGCTCAAACACAAACATCAAACAACATCAAACAGGATGAAACACAATTGCCCTCAACCCCTGTTGCCACTGGTTTCGAAGCTCAAACACAACCAGTTTTGACACAAGTTGAAACGCCGTTGCCGGAAGTTACGTTTGTTGCTGCCACGACACGAGAACAAGTGCTAGAAAACATGAAAACAGCTTTTTTGAGTGGAGCGGTACAGCCTAAATATCGAGCTGTGTGGGATGCATTTAAAGGCCAGATTAAACAAAAGGAGATTAAGCAATATCTAAGCGAATTGGCAGATCGTCAGATTCTACAGCGTCTTGATAACGGCTCATACGTTCTGGCGACAGCTTAATAGGGTACAGTGGGGCAGGGGAGTGCTGGCTGTATTGTCTGAATCGTTTCAGAGCCACAGCCAGCCTGTCAGCAACCTAGGCGCAGACAAGCTAACTATACCACGTCTGTTTTGAAATACTACCTCTGTTTCGTACTGAGGGCGGTTGGACTTGGTTAAACCTTGATAGCTAAGCTCCCTTTTTTTTGTGTTAGCGCCAGCCTCTTGAGTGATGATTGCCATGGCAATTCCCGTGGCAATTTCCGTGACATGATGCTCTTGAACTATTTGAATGAGCAGAGAACGATACGCCCGCACCGGAATTTTGAGTACCGTTTTTCAAGTCTTTTTGCAGTGTTTCGTTAACACTCATTCCAGTGTTTGCATTGGCATAAATCTCAACTAGGCTACGCTGCTCCTTATGAATGTTATTCACCAGTTGCTCGAAGTTGTGATCAATCACGTTTTTAATCATTGGCGATTTAATTAACGAGTAAGCCTCATTGATTTCCTGATCAGTAAAGTCTCCTACCTCCAGTGCGTCTACATCGACTTTATCGATCGAGGCCATAGCGCCCACTGTTGCTGCGGCTAAGGTCGCATTTAATACATGATTCATAGTGCTGTTTATTAAAATGATAATAAATTAAACAAGTTAACTTCAAGCGAGTAGCAGATTTTTATCAAAAAAATGCTCAAAATTTGCACGTTATGCATCGAGTTCAGTACAATTTAAATAAATAATTATGGATTCATTTTTAAATAACATTGCTAACGCTACGCTAGCCGATTGTCTAGAGAGGAGGGTTTCTGAATTTATCAGCGCTAACCCCAGCGAAACTTACTCATCTCTACGCCAGATCGCATTTCAGGATATCTTTGTAGAAACCGAATTACAGTTTGTTAAAAAGCACTTTACCGAAAATGTTCCCATCGATTTCCCGCTCACTCAACGGGATATGAAATACCGAATCCAAAAAGAACTGTCTCGTCAATTCGAGCAAAAAATGTTAAAACAAAAATAGTCACAATGAAACGATATCTATCAACTCTAATTAGTCAGATCCTAGAAGAAAAAACAGTTACTTTGAGTAGTCTAGATCTAACAACAAGTCTGCACCGCAAGCTTGCGGCAAGCATTGCGCTAATCTCCACATTGATCATAATCTCAGTACGATTATCACCGCTGGAAATGGGAAAAATGCTGATTGTACTAACAATCATAATCAGTATATTGTTCATCAAATATTTACCACTAAAACAGATTAAGCCGCTGAATTATAATGCGGATAGCGAGTTTTCTATCAGCAATAAATTCCGGCCATCTAAGTTGCTTTATGCTGGATTGGTCATCGGTATTTCTTCAACATTCATTCTCATTGCTGCTAGAAGTTTGTTCGTCCTCGACATACCAAGCTCACTGTTTGCACTGACGTTAGCGCCAGCTATACCATGCGGTATCGTTCCTCTGATGCTGGAGAGCAAATCGTGGAGTTATGAGTAGGGTAATTCAGCGAGTAGCGGATGATCCGGCGCTGGTTGAGGCGAACCGTAAACGAACGCCCACAATTAGGCCAATAGAGGATGCGTTTATATTTGAAGAGCCGCCGGAGTTAAAAACAGAGACAAGACCCAACTTTAAAAATAAGTCGGCACCCAAACAAAGGAAATAGAGCGCTGATTGGCGCTCTATTTGTTTCCGACGGTATTTTATTTCGCTATTTTTGATACACAAGAGTCGACTGTATGATTTACCGCCGCCGCGCTCCCCACAACCATGGTGCTGTTGCCATCATCTTCACTGATGGACGCTGCCCCCATTTTTTCTATCAGACGATCAGTTGCTTGGAATGCATAGCTAACGCCTTCGCGCATTAGCCACAACAGCAGCGCGATCCCAACAATCGATTTAATAAGATTGTGTACTAATGTGGTGATGCTATTCATCCCTGCACCAGTCAGCTCACTCATCGACAACATGATGTAATCAATCAGCTCATGTGCAACCTGAACTGCTAGAATACTAATGAGCAGCCCAACAAACAGAAATAACGGCCTTAGAAGCATATTAACTAAACCGCCATACAGCGCTTTTTTAACTACAGGAAATTGCCCCCCAACTATAACCAACGTCAACAGCAACACACTGCCAAACACTGTGTACACCAACACTGTTGAAACGAGAGTGAATGCCGCAAAGGAAAACAGTAGGCTAGGTAGCAGGTAAATTACCATACTTAGACAAGCAAAAATCAGGGCCAGTGACAGCAATCCGCTTGCGAGGTATTGCATAAACGATGAGTTTACCAACCCCGCCGCTACAGTTGTGATCTTATCTGTCACCATTTTAGGCGCTCCAGACTCGCTGAAAATTTTACCCGTTACGCTCGAAATTGGATCGTTAGCGGTTTTTTTCTTGGAAATCGAACCGTCCGTCGCTTGTTTGTCCCTGCGTATTTTTTTCATGATTTTGTTGCCTGCAATCGCAGAAATACCGACTGCCGCCAGCGTTGCAGAGGCATCAATGGCCTTTAGTGACTGATTGCGGTAATGGGCTAGGCTCAGGGTGCTCTGCTTGCGACAAATGGCGTGATACTCGCCCCGACTGATCCCAAGTTTTTCAAGCTCTGTGCTGGACGGGGTGCCTTCAGCAGAGCATAATGCTGTGACTTTTCGCCGGAGCTGTCCGGCAGTAATTTCAGGATTGGTGCTACTAATAGGCACAATCGTCACTGTCAGATCATCGATAATTGACTCTCCGGCCACATCCAATAGCTGTGACTGAGTAAGGGCGGGTTTAGCCCCTGATGCTGCAAATTCGTTACCCGTATATTTAATCATCGCACCCGCCGTTCCGCCCTGCGACGAATCGATCTGCGCTTGTAGGTTGGATTCGATCTTTTTAGCTACATCGTGTTTATCTATTTCTTCAAAATAAATGAACGACGGCATGATGAACGGTTTAAGGATATTTCTGCGCATCCCATCCGGCACATACGCCGCCTCACCGCTAAATGAGGTGGTACGTTTAACCGGAGAACTCACCGCTAACCCCTCCGCACCAGACACCGACTCCGCAACAGATAGGAATCTCTCCGTCATCCCCACAAAATCATAGCCAAACCCTAAAAATCCCTTGAGGCGCATATTGATACCAAGTTGGTGAAATTCATCACTGTCGCTATCGGCTTTTAGCTGCTCAAAACGCAGCTTTGCCAGTACGGTGCTGGCCGCCAAACTGACCTCATTTTTCGCACTAAAACTGCGCATTAGTTGCTCATGAGATTCAATAATTTTCGTACTGTACTGGTTAGTGAGTGCAAGAATTGCGTTGGAAAATCGTTGTGCGTTAGACGAATCGACATCAAACAGCATTTTCAATTGCCCGTCCCGCGCAATTGCACAGTTCATGCTAAATTCCGATGCAGATACATCACCTCTGTTTAGTTTTGCTATTGTTTTTTCGGTGTTGAAGTAGTTGATACGACTATCAAAACACGCCAGAGCACGAGCATGCTGAGATACAGTATGAGCTAGAGCTATTTGCTGATTTACTAGTGACAGTGTCACCTGATTTGAGCCTATATCCCCGCCGTCTAAGCGCCACAAGATGCGAGTAAAGAAGTGCCTAGCTGCTGCTTGTTTTTCTTTATTTGTCTCCTCGCTCATAGTGGCGGCAAAATCAAACCACGCCTCAAGCGCCTTTTCGGAATCTAGATCTAGCAAATCGATCTTAGATACGGCGTTGTTTATCGCCCACGCATCAACCCCATCAGGCGCTAAAGGCTCACTCAGATCACGAGTAGCACACAAGCGCTGTTTTTTCTCGTCATCCACTGCCCAGCCCGATTTTAACGTGCGAGTTTCAGGATCTAGCTGATACTGTGACGGGGTGCTGTCAGAGATAATAGAAACATCGAGCGTATTGGCATATTTACCTAAGCTATGATTTGCTCCTTTAAAATCCTCTTCAGCGCCAGCGTAAACACCAGTAAGCGCAGCGCTATCTACACACATCGCCTCTTCAATCGCCTCTTTCGCCGCAGTGTAAGGTTTTTTTGCCTCAGTTTTTCCGACCTCATGGGCCAGATCTGAGGCCATACGATTTTCGGACATGAGGTGGATGATGGTTGATGAGGCAATGTTATAAATCCCGATGCCGCCCCAAATAGATGAAACACCCGCGACAGAAACCAGATTAGTCCGCCCCTTATGAGTAACTATTGGGGAAACGAGCAGGCCAACGAGTGAGCAAACCGCAATATATGGGATGAGGTCGTTTTTCCCTCCGGTTTTTACCGTAAAAATCTTCGCAAATACCCAGATCAAAAAGAGCCAT
>NZ_MEBP01000066.1:0-115003 GCF_001722075.1 Salinivibrio sp. SS2
CGGTGCTTACGATACGAAAGCCTGTCATCAGGTGCTCAAGAAAAAAGGCATCAAACCGACCATTCCACCGCGCAGCAATGCGGGTTACTGGGAGGACGGCCACCCTCGCAATGCAGCCGTCAGCGCCTTGAAATCGGGTAACTTAGAAGACTGGAAACAAGAAGAGGGTTATCACCAACGCTCTCTGTCAGAAACAGGCATGTCTCGATACAAAACGTTAATCAGCTCTCAGCTGACACTACGTGATTACGATGCACAAGTTGGCGAAGCATTGGCCAACGTGAAAGCAATAAACAAAGTCATAAGACTTGGTATGCCTGTTAGTTACCGAGTTGATTGATGGGAGCAATCCCATTGGGATCAGTGCGTTAGGTGAATGATTTGATCAACAACGCCCCGATGACGCTATAGACGAAATACTGCGCCTTGACCCTCCACTTATTTCAAACCGCCGCCGCGCAACCAAAGACACCGAAATATCCGGTTACCCTGTCAAAAAAGGCGAAAAAGTGACCGTACTCTGGGCCTCGGCCAATCGTGATGAGTCCGTATTCGACAAAGCAGACGTCTTTAACCCTGAGCAAAACAAGGCCCACAACCTACTTTACGGCAGAGGCATACACGTATGTCCCGGCGCACCGTTGGCCAGAATGGAACTTCGTATATTCACTGAAGAATTACTAAAACACATTGGGGAATTCGAAGTAACCGGCGAATCTAAGCGAGCCAATTACCCGTCTGGTGGGTTCAATAATCTTATAATTAAAGTAACGGCTACCGAAGAGAAAAGCTCTACAGCAAATCAAAACTCAATACAGATAAAGCAGCAGCAAGAACAGATAAAGTAAATAACTGCCGCGACAGAAGAAATCTCTTCAACTTTGGAGCGGATATCCCGAAACACTCAACAAGTTGTATAAGTCTTAAAAAATGCCAATGTAGTGGCCCATTAACTACCCGATAGTATGGAGTCTATGAATTAGGTTGGCATATAGACCATCACAGGCTCTCAGGAAATCAGGGAAGTTATCGAAGAGCAATCTCGTCTTATCCGAGTCTTACAGGATCATGGCGACGAAGTCCACGTCCAAGAAATATTTGAACTACTATTAATCGGAGTAATTAAGACTGAGTGTGGGTGCAACGTGACTGTGATTTGGAATGAAAAAAAACTTGAATTCGAAATTTTCCCATGGAGTCAGAATTTCGAGACCGGATTGGACGATATTGATAATCAACACCGTATGCTTGTCGATATCGTAAATCGCCTGGCCTCGCAATTCTCTTCGATAAATTCAGACGTGAATAGCGCTACAATACTGGACGAGCTTGAAGATTATGCCAAGTATCACTTTGAGTACGAGGAAAACGTTTGGAAAAAACATTTTGGTCAGTCAAAAGACACAAAGAATCACCATGATGCTCACCAAACTTTTTTTCACAAAATCAGAAAGTTACGTCAAACCACTGAACGGCACGAAGCAGTGTTGGCAAATTTGTTTAACTTTATTACCCGTTGGCTAGTCTTCCACATATTGGAATCGGATCGCCGCCTAGCATTAACAATTCAGGCGATGGACGATGGCATGGATCTCTACGCCGCAAAAACGTATGCAGATATGCAATTAAATGGATCAGCATCAGTGCTTGTTTCCGCATTATTAGAGATTTACGGGAAGTTATCAGCCAACACTATTCAATTAATACGCGAAAAAACGGCCAGAAAGCAAGCCGAAGATGAATTGCATCAGTTACAACAGGATCAACTACTAAAAGCCTTAGACAAGCAAGCAGTTGATCATCAAAAACAATTAGAGTTCTTGGCGTATTCAGATTCTCTAACCGGCTTGTGGAACCGAAATGGTCTCGTTCGCTGTATTCGCGAGATGCGAGACACGATCAGATCAACAGACCAAGTTTCCATAATATCACTGAACCTAGACAATTTTAAAGAAACTAACAAACAGTTTGGAGAGGATGCAGGAGATCATGTGCTATGGGTTTTTTCACAACGCTGGCTCGATGTTTTGCCTCCAGGTGCTACCGTTGCCAGAATATCTGGTGATCAGTTCGCTGCTCTCCTGCCAAATGGGTACCAAGCGGAGCCTGTTTTGCAAGTTGTACAAGAAAACTGCAAGCATCCGGTTGTTTTTAATGATAAAACAATATCAATCCGTTTTACAGCGGGGATTTTCCTTTTCTCTGCAAATGAATTTAAAGATGGATCTGATGTAGACGCACTCCTGAGGTTCGCAGATCAAACGCTTTTTAACGCTAAACAGGAAGCGAAGGGTAGCTGGCTGTTAATGGATGCAAACCAGAAAAAAGCTCATCAATCACGCCAACGGTTACTCACGGAAATCCGTGAAGCTCTGAAGGTAAAACAGTTTCAGTTGGTCTATCAACCGAAAGTAAACCTAAGAACAGGTTCCGTTCTAGGCGTTGAGGCGCTCATCCGTTGGAAGCATCCAGAAAAAGGATTGTTATCTCCAGCGTATTTTCTATCAGAAATCGAAAATCATCCCCTTATTGTGGACATTGGTAGATGGGTTATTGAAGAATCGCTGCAGCAGATGCACAAGTGGGATCAAAAGGGGTTGAACCTAACTATGAGTGTTAATGTGGCTGCTCTTCATCTTCAATCTCCAGCCTTCTCAGACGAACTTCAGCAATCGTTCGATCGTTTTCCGGAAGTCGATCCGTCGCGATTTGATCTTGAAATACTAGAGACCGCCACGTTGGGCGATCTTCAATCCTCGGTGTTGGTGATTAACGAATGTCGGAGCATGGGAGTAACGTTCTCTCTTGACGACTTTGGTACGGGCTACTCATCTTTGGCTTATTTAAAACAATTACCTGTTCAGACAATAAAAATTGACAAAGAGTTTGTGAGCGGTGCTGATGAAAGAAGGGAAAATATATCGATTCTAGAAGGCATAATTGCATTGGCAGAAGCATTTGATAAAAAGGTTATCGCTGAAGGTGTAGAAACAATTGAACAAGGTGAGCTTCTGCTCGAACTCGGATGTTTTCACGCCCAGGGTTACGCTATGTCGCCACCTTTGCAGCCAGAAAGACTTCCGCAGTGGCTCGCCAGTTGGAAGCCATTCCTGCAATGGACTCAAGGACACAAAAAATAAGTGAGCTATTGGCAAAGATGGTGTATCGAGATCATGCACTAGCCTATTGCGCAGTCTCCATTTATTTCACGCCATCGATTAAACGAACATCCCTCACTACACCAGCCAGTCGCTTAAAACCTCGTCCTGGTCCCTGCGCGATCTCTGGTTAAGAAAGTAACTGTTTCACTTCTTCTCACAAACTTTCAGAAGGGAAAGCTAACATAGTGTCATAAATGCAAAGAAGGAGTTTAACTCCCTCTTTATTTACAGATGGACGTGTCAACTTAACTTGCCTTACGCAGCCCTATATTAGCCTGTGCCGCACAGTTGATTGTCTGCGTCGCCTCGTCGCGATGGTAATGACGAGCTGTGTGCTCTTTACGACGCCCAGCGCTGAACGCAGAAACACGCTTAAGGTAACCAATAACTCGAGTGCCGTAATCAATGTTATTGGAGTGGCAGCTTGAGCATTCACTTAATGTGCGTTTATCGATGTGTTCACACTCGTTACAAATAGTGATTTTGACGTTAATGCAGAAGTAGTTACAGCCGGTTTTCGCAGCGATATTCAGCAACGACAAGTAACCCGTGGTGTTCAGTTTTTCATCGAGGTTTAGGTGTAGTGCGGAGCCGCCGTCTAAATACTCCACCAGTTCTTTACCGTGCATAACGAATTTATCTAAGGCATTGGTTTCATCGTCCTCAACGACATAGAAGTACGAGTTGTAGCACTCGCGCGATACTTTATAACCGTCGGCTTTGTCCCATTTTGCATTCTTAACACCTAAGTTTTCTGCAGGCACAAACTCGGTATTAAACATATAACCGTATTCCGCTTTGGCGGCTTTATTGGCGTCATAAATAACCTTCAGGTGACGTTTGACAAAGCTCTTATACTCTGGGTTATTGCTTGCTCTAATGCCTTGAGATTCCGCGGCTTCGACCATGCCGTTAATGCCAATGGTCAGGAATTGTTTGTCCAGACTAATAAAACCAGCGTCATAGACTGTCAGCATACCCGCTTCTTTGTACTCCTCCATCAGCTTGCGGTAAGCCACTTGATACTTATGAATTTTGCTAATTTCCTCTTCTAAGTCACGACCGTCCTGCACTAGACGGTTCATATTAATGGTAATGACATTGATAGAGCCTGTCGCAACACCGCCGGCCCCCAGGGTGTAAGAGAAGGTATTGTCGCTAATTTCCGAGCGCAGACGGCAACAGGACGCAAGTGAGTCGGCATTGTCTGACAAATACACAAAGAACGAATTACCGTTGGCCAATTCAGCCGCCATTTTTTTCGCGAAGACCTGATCTTTACAAGCGCCGTCTTTCGTTAACATGGCAACGGTCACAACTGGGAAGGTCAAAATAGACTTTTCACGCTCTTTATTGAACCAGTCTAAGAAGAAGTCCTGCAAAGCACTGACGGTTTCCCACTTAGGTTTACTAAAGTCTCTCGGAAATACGAAGTCGCCAAACATGCTATCGAAATAGTGCTTGTCGTACACAGAAATGTTCCAGAACACACTTTGATAACCGCGTGCAGCCGCAGGTTGATTAATCGCATACACAACGTGCTGTAAGTGATTTTCGATTTGCTTGCGGTGCGTGTTTAAGTAGTCATCACCGTAGTCTTTACGCGCGAAATAGTCGAAGTAAGTTAAGAACTCAACGGTTGCCACAGCGCCAGCGTATTGCGAGCTAACCGCAAAAACAAAATTCACAAAGGAGCCACAAAACGACTCTAAATGTTTAGGCGCCAGCGACTCACCACCGAGTTTCGTCAAGCCGTCCATTAAAAACGGATACATAGTCACTGACACGCAATATGGCTTCAGACTGGTCTCATCGTGCACGTAAATTTCATGATTTTCTATTTGACGTACGTATTCTTTCGCTAAGTTGTCGTCGAACAACGCCGCAATTTTGTTACTAACCTGCTTGCGGTTAACCTGTACGAAGAAGTCTTTCATCAGCTCAGCTTCTAAGGTCGCGATATTTTTCTGAGTAACGTTCGCGTTGGCGTCCATTTTCGAACCGTCCGCCGCATTCTGTGCGTTCAGGTAATCCGCAATAAAGTCTACTTTTTCTGAAACCTGGTCGTCGTTTAAACGCAACATAATTATTCTCCTGTCAGAAACTTGCAGTTCAGTAGCTGCTTTGTTCTTAAATCATAAAATTTTTGGTTGGTATGGGGGCTGTCTAAACCGCCCTTTTCGGCTATCCATGGCCCGGTTTTTAAGTACGTCAACTGCTCCCTGATGCGCAAAGAGACATCCTCGTAACCTGTATAAAGGCAGGTTTCCAGCCCTTCTGCGCGAACTCGTTTTAAGTGTTTTATCAGCGCTTCTGGTTGCCATTCACCGCCCAGAAACAACACGCACGTAATGAGCCCTGTGTACATAGTTAAGCGCTCCTGTAAGTAGTCTTCGGTCAACGCTAAACCGCTGCCGACTGGCCAACTGTCCACACTATGACAACCTTTACACCCGACCGGGCATCCGGTGATGGTGTAAGCTAATGCCACTTCACCCGGCACTTCCTGCCAAACAATCTGTTCAGAGCTGTAATGTAGCTGTTGCGGATAGCCTGCCATAAAAAACCATATCTAGAGATCAAATTCAAATATAGCACTACATATTGTGCCTTGATAGCATAGATGACATAAAACGCTGTGCATTGATCAATTTCAAAAAACACGTTAAACACCTCTGGTGCAGGGTATAAAATACCTTTTAAGTTTTTTTTACCAATAAGGTTAAAAAAACCCTTTATTTTTGAGTCATAAAAACCATAAGGGATAATTTCACAATAAAATCAAATGATTAAATATTGGCACTGAATTTGCTTTGATCATAAAAACAATGAGATCAACATCAATATTCATTCTTATCTGAGGGAGTAACAACCCATGATGTGGTTCAGTGGTATCAAGGGGGTCAACAATGGCTGGGTATCGTAAGCTTTGGTGGACACTAATCGGTGTTCTTGCAATTACTTTTAGTGTTTTAGGGTATTTTGGAACGGAAGTTTACCGGGAGGCACCGCCTATTCCGGATAAGTTCATGAGTACCGACGGTAATGTCATTGCAACCGAAGAGTCGGTTCTTGACGGACAAACCGCGTGGCAGTCTGTGGGCGGTATGCAGTTAGGCTCTATTTGGGGTCATGGTGCGTATCAAGCGCCTGACTGGACAGCCGACTGGCTGCACCGTGAACTGCTGGCCTGGTTAGACATTCGGGCACAGGAAGTTTTCGGCAAGTCGTATGACGAGCTGGACGGTGTTCAACAAAACCAGCTCGAATATGAACTGAAAGAAGAGTACCGCACTAATACGTACGACAAGTCGTCTAATACGGTTATTTTAAGCGAACGTCGTATTCAGGCTATTGAACAAACTGGTGAGTACTACTCGAAGCTATTCAGTGACGACCCTGAGTTGCGCCCTACCCGCATCAGCTACGCCATGAAGGAAAACACACTGCCTTCAGCTGAGCGCCGTGCGCAAATGAATGACTTCTTCTTCTGGACCGCATGGGCAGCTGCTACTGAGCGTCCTGATGCCGAAATCACTTATACCAACAACTGGCCACACGAAACACTGATAGACAACGTGCCTAGCGCAGAAAACATCATTTGGTCTATTGTCAGTGTCATTCTCTTAATTGCCGGTATTGGCTTCCTAATTTGGGCGTGGGCATTCTTACGCGACAAAGAGGAAGAAGAGCTGGTTGCGCCAGAGCATGACCCTATCTCGAAGGTTAAGCTAACTCCATCACAGAAAGCCTTGGGCAAATATCTGTTTATTGTGGTTGCGCTGTTCGCGTTCCAGGTACTTCTGGGTGGTTTAACGGCTCACTATACTGTTGAAGGGCAAGAGTTCTACGGCATTAATATCTCTGAGTGGTTCCCCTACTCACTGACTCGTACCTGGCACATTCAGGCCGCCATGTTCTGGATTGCTACCGGGTTCTTAGCCGCAGGTTTATTCCTGGCGCCGATTATTAACGGCGGCAAAGATCCTAAGTACCAAAAACTTGGCGTAGACGTCTTGTTCTGGGCGCTGGTGCTGGTCGTCGCAGGTACCTTTATCGGTAACTGGTTAGCCATTGCGCAAATCATGCCTGAACACTTGAACTTCTGGTTAGGTCACCAGGGCTATGAGTACGTCGACTTAGGTCGCTTATGGCAAATTGGTAAGTTCCTCGGCATCGTCTTCTGGCTTGTGCTAATGATGCGCTGTGTTGTTGGCGCCTTCGAAGAGAAAGGTGACAAGAACTTACTGGCATTATTCACCGCCTCAGTCGTTGCCATTGGCCTGTTCTACGGTGCCGGCTTCTTCTACGGCGAGCGCACTCACATTTCTATCATGGAATACTGGCGCTGGTGGATTGTTCACCTGTGGGTAGAAGGCTTCTTCGAAGTATTTGCTACTGCCTCTCTGGCGTTCATTTTCCACAGCATGGGCTTGGTCTCTCGCCGCATGGCAACCGTTGCTGCACTAGCGTCAGCATCATTGTTCATGCTTGGTGGTGTACCGGGTACCTTCCACCACTTGTACTTCTCAGGCACAACCACACCGGTTATGGCGGTGGGCGCTACTTTCTCAGCGCTAGAAGTGGTACCGCTAATTGTGCTGGGCTATGAAGCCTGGGAAAACTACAGCCTGCAAAAACGTGCAGACTGGATGCAACGCCTTAAATGGCCACTACTGTGCTTCGTAGCCGTTGCGTTCTGGAACATGTTGGGTGCCGGCGTATTAGGCTTCATGATCAACCCGCCTATCTCGCTGTACTATGTACAAGGTCTCAACACTACGCCTACTCACGCACACGCAGCACTGTTTGGTGTTTACGGATTCCTGGCATTGGGCTTTGTATTGCTGATACTGCGCTACATTCGCCCTAATCTGCAATTCGACGAAAAGCTGATGAAAATGGCTTTCTGGACAATGAACATTGGCTTAGCGCTAATGCTCTTCACCAGCTTGCTGCCAGTCGGTTTCATTCAGTTCTACGCCGCTGCAACTGAAGGTTTATGGTACGCACGAAGCGAAGCCTTCATGCAACAACCACTGTTGCAGAACCTGCGTTGGTTCCGTACTGTCGGTGACATGGTCTTCATCGTGGGGGCATTCGCTATCACTTGGCAGGTCATTAAAGGTTTACGCCATAAATCTGCTTAGCTCTTAATAAACCAAGCTTGTACGATTTTATGTGGAGGCTTGGTTTTCCTTTTTGGAGATCCCATGCAGTTAATCGAAAAACTAGGATACGTCCGCAGCAATCAATGCTCGTCAACCCAGTCACAGTTACGACAACGTATTGAACAGCTCGAGTCAGAAAACAGCACCCTGTTAGGTCAACTTGAATCAGCTAATAAAACCATCTCCCAGCAGCAGAAAGAGCTCGCTGACTACCAGCAACGCTTGTCTTTCATTGAGAACTTCACAGAATCATTATCCGGTTACCAAAACACCTTTTCGCAACTCAGTAACTTGCTGCAACGCGAACGGGAAACCATTCTCACTATTGACCAAAATAATCAGTCAGGTGAGTCCACTATGTCTGCAGTAGTAGGGGATTTGTCGTCGATTGTCGGTGATATTGAGTCAACTTCCGAGAGTATCGCAGCGTTAAAGGGCCATACTCAGGAAATTGAACAAACCAGTGGCGATGTCCGCGGTGTCGCTGAAACCACTAACTTGTTGAGTCTGAATGCCAATATCGAGGCTGCACGTGCCGGCGAGCATGGACGTGGTTTTACTGTGGTTGCTAACGAGGTTAGAGCGCTTTCTCAGCGCACCACCGAATTGACCGATCGCATTAACGATAAAGTGGGACAAATTGTACAAGGTGTTGATTCAAGTCACTCTTTGAGTGTTGAAGCCATGCACACTACGCGTGAAAATATTGAGTCGACAAAGCAATATTTAGCGTTGTTGGCCGAAGAAAATACGTACATTAAGCAACTGGGCGGCAGTATTTCTAACAGTGCGTTACTGGCGCAAATTGAGCTCGCCAACATTGAAGAAATGCAATTGCGCATGGACGTGTACCGTGTGTATTTGGGTACATTAAATGCGAATGACTGCAATGTTGTTGATTCTGACAAATGTGGCATTGGTCGATGGTATTACTCGGAATTATTCCGAGAGCGTTTCAAAGCGCATTCAAGTTATCTGGCCATTGAAGCGCCTCACGATAAGGTTCATGTTTGTGCACAAACAGTTATTGACGCTATAAAAAAAGACGAGCACGGTCTAGCTCAGCAAGAGCTTAAGAATATGGAGCAATACAACCGCGAGGTGAATCAGCACATTCGCACCATGTCGGAAAGTTTATTGGAGGATGTATGAGCCACAAACCCGATACCAAAACCGCGATGTATCAGTTATTGGACGTTATTCGCGAATACACTCTCTTTGACTTTAAACAATAAGATTGGTAAGGTTTTATTTTATTAGAATATTTCTTAGTGAATTATAGCCGTCCTACAATAGCTATTCTTGGCTAAGAAAAGTTTCATGTCCAATATATAGTAAAAGAGCGTACAAGCAATAATTAACATGCATACACATCGGTGCATATAGATAAAAAAGCGCAGATACTGTCTGCGCTCTGTATCTTAATCATATACTCAGATCATCATTCATATTATTGCATCAGCGGAGAGTTTTCTAATTGAAAGTCAAATCCTTTTATATTTGAGTCTATTAATATGGTTTGAATATATTGTGCAATATTTTTCCGTTTAACCTTCTCATTAAGATAAAGAGATATCGATTCTTTTACCATATTAAAATCAAGCTGACTACCATCAACTCGACGATTGATATTGGCCACATGTACGCCATAGCGGGTTTCAATAGGTTTATTTAATAGACCCATGGGCGCGGTAAATATTTGCTTTTCGAACTCAGCTACTGTTTGACCTTGAGTGATTTGTCCTAAATTCCCCCCTTGCTTAGAAGAAGGACAGGCTGAGTATTGTTTCGCCAAATCGTAGAAGGTGGCTTTATTTTCTTTCAGTAACTCTATTAAATATTCTGCAAATTCTACTACCTTTATTCTCTCTTCAACATCCTCTGGAGGACAAGCCAGCAGGATGTGATCTACTTCTAGCAACGGTGCTGTACAAAATTTATCTTTATTTGTTATATAATAATGATAACACTCTTCGTCAGTAGCAGATGGATAGATCCCTTCGAATTGTATTAGTTTTTCAATAATGTCATACTCTTCAGTTGGTTCAAGTTTTTTGTCTTCAGGCCAAAGAGATAAGCTTACTGCTCGTTGTTTTACGACTTCGTTAATAATTAGAGCTTCAACAGCCTTAACCATCGCTTCTCTTTTCGTTTCTGCAGGATGATACTGAACCTCCTGCATTATTATCGAAGAGTCTAGTTTAATTTCATTTATAGTGATTTCTGGAACGTCTGACACATTCATTATACTACTCCTATAACTAGAAAAGACAAGCCTATGAAGGCTTGTCATTTTTTTATTTTTGACGCACGATTTGGTATTGCCGTGTCAAATATTCGATAGGCACACTCCAAATATGAACCAATCGACTAAATGGGAACAATAGGAACAAGGTTATTCCCCAAAAAACATGTGCACGATAAATCCAATGAACATCAGATATAAAGGTTATAGCCTCTTCCGGTCTAAAGGTTAATAAATACTTCGACCATGTCATTAAGTTTTTCATTTCTTGACCATCCATATGACCACTAGAAATGAATATAGAAAACATACCTAATATGAGTTGTAAATAAATAACTAGAACAATTGCGGTATCCATTCGTGTACTTGATGCACGAATTCTAGGATTAAACAATCTTCGGTAAACTAAATAAGTCAGACCAATAAAGCATAATACACCAAAGAAGCCGCCTGCTCCCATGGCAATTAACTGTTTATCTTGTAGGGTAATGCCTAACATATGCCACACTTCGTAAGGTATAACTAATCCACCAAAATGACCGAAAAAAATGCCAATAATACCTATGTGAAACAGATTACTTGCTACTCGAAAATGTTTATTTGAGAGCATTTGACTTGAACCGGTTTTCCATGTGTATTGATCTTTATCATAACGAATCAAGCATCCTAAAAAAAACACAACAGATACTATATATGGATAAATACCGAAAATTAACATATCGATAAAGTTCATAGCTAGACCTCTTTTGTTTGAGTGGCTGATGCTGTCTCATCCATTGACATCCAATTTACTGGCACTTCCTGATCTTTGCGTTGATTCTCAGTTGGCCGATGCTGATTAGTTGGACATCCACCGTTAACGCTATCACCACCAAAAGTAACAGCCTCTTCTTCCCATACTTTGTCTAATTCTTTAGGTGTATGATCTTCTTTTTCATTTTTAACCTGCTCTCGAAGTTCTGAGATATTAACTTTCGCACCACATAAATCCAACAGTCCCCACATTAAACTCGCATACCCTGATTCACGCTTTTCTAAACGAACAGCGAGTAAACTTAAAACGGGAATAATATCTTCTATCCAACCAATTCCTTGCTCACCTTGCGTTGACGAAAATTCAAGAAATAGAGGGAGATGATCAGGCAATTCATTATGCGCAATTTCAAGCCCTGCTTTTTCATACTGAGCGAGTAAGTCGACCATAGCTTGGCCTCGATCTCGTGATTCACCATGAATATGTTCATAAATTAATAAAGATAATGAGCGACCACGTTCAAACAACCCATCGTAGTCAGACTGCCAATCGAGTAATGGCATTTCACTGCATCGGTCTATAAAGGAAATAATCTCTTGTTTATTTCTCTTTGATAGAACACTAGATGTTACAATATCTATCAACTCATCTCGATATAATTCGATTTCTAACTCTGGATAATCTAGCAATCGACCAATTAGTGCAATAAGTTGTGAAGTATTATTTCCACTTTTTTGATTTGTCATTTTTCTTACTCCTGTATCTCTACGGGGATAACTTCACGCACCGTCTGGCTTTTACCACCAAATAGGTCAGTCTCGCCGGTCGAACACCCATTACCAAATGTAAAACCACAACCGCTTTTGATGTCGTAAGCATTTTCTGCATAACTAGTATGGCTAGTCGGGATTACGAACCTGTCTTCGTAATTTGCAAGCGCCATGACCTGATACATTTCTTCAATTTGTGCCTGAGTTAGTTTAACTGCGTCGAGAACTTCAAAATTTTCCTCACACTCAACTTGTTGACTACGCTTATACTCACGCATTGCCATCAATCGCTCAAGTGACCGTATAACAGGTTGCTCTTCACCTGCAGTTAGCAAATTAGCAAGATATTTTATCGGAATACGTAATGACTTTAGGTCAGGAAGTACACTACTTTTCTCAATTTCTCCGGCTTCAACTGCGGATTGAATTGGCGATAAAGGTGGCACATACCAAACCATCGGCAAAGTACGATACTCTGGATGAAGCGGTAACGCGACTTCCCATTCCATAGCCATTTTATAAACTGGAGACTGTTGCGCTGCTTCAATCCAATTAGCAGCTATACCTTCTTTCTCAGCTTCAGCGATCACGGCCGGATCAAAGGGATCGAGAAATATATCTCTTTGCGCTTGATAAAGATCTTTATCATTCGGTACCGATGCCGCTTGCTCAATTTTATCAGCATCGTACAACATAACACCTAAGTAACGAATGCGACCTACACACGTTTCAGAACAAATTGTTGGTTGCCCTGCTTCAATACGTGGATAACAAAAAATACATTTTTCTGACTTACCCGTTTTCCAATTGTAATATATTTTTTTGTAAGGACACCCAGAGACACACATCCGCCATCCACGGCACTTATCTTGGTCAATAAGTACAATACCGTCCTCTTCACGTTTATAGATGGCACCACTTGGACAAGACGCAACACATGCAGGATTAAGACAGTGCTCGCATAAACGCGGTAAATACATCATAAACGTATTTTCGAACTGTCCATAAATGTCTGCTTGGATTTGATCAAAGTTCTTATCTTTGCGACGTTTTTTGAATTCGGTACCTAAGATCTCCTCCCAGTTAGGTCCCCATTCAATTTTTTCCATCCGTTTTCCGGAAATCAGCGAACGGGGTCGCGCAATGGGCTGATGCTTACTTTCTCCCGCACGATGAAGGTGCTGATAATCAAAGTCAAATGGTTCGTAGTAATCGTCAATTTCAGGTAAGTCGGGGTTTGCGAATATATTAGCTAAAATCCGACGTTTCCCACCTTGTTTCGGCTCTAATTTTCCTTGCTTAGTTCGAATCCAACCACCGTTCCATTTTTCTTGATTTTCCCATTCTTTGGGATAGCCGATGCCAGGTTTAGTTTCAACATTATTAAACCACGCATACTCCATTCCTTCACGCGATGTCCATACATTTTTACAGGTAACCGAGCAAGTGTGACAGCCTATACACTTGTCGAGATTCAAAACCATGCCGATTTGAGCTCTAACTTTCATATTATTTCTCCACTTCGTGAAGATTTTCATCTAATACATCTTCACTATCATCATCCAGCCAATCCACGCGATCCATTTTTCGAACTACTACAAACTCATCACGATTACAACCTACAGTGCCGTAATAGTTAAATCCGTAAGATTGTTGTGCATAACCCCCAATCATATGGGTTGGCTTCATAATTGCTCGAGTTACAGAGTTATGAATACCACCTCTAGTACCAGTTAGCTCGGAACCCGGTATGTTCACAATCCGCTCTTGCGCGTGATACATCATTCCCATTCCTTCGGGGACACGTTGAGAAACAACAGCTCTAGCAGCAATCGCACCATTTGCGTTAAATGCTTCGATCCAATCATTATCTTCAATGCCAGCCGCAGTCGCGTCTGTTTCTGACATCCAAATAATTGGTCCACCACGTGATAGTGTAAGCATGAGTAAATTATCTGAATATGTGCTGTGAATCCCCCACTTCTGGTGTGGTGTAATCCAATTAAGCACAACTTCTTTATTGCCATTAGGCTTCATACCCTGCACATTTTGCGTGGTTTTCAGGTTGACCGGCGGCTTATAAAGACAGTGCATTTCACCAAAATCACGCATCCATTGATGATCTTGATAAAATTGTTGTCGACCTGTAATCGTACGCCAAGGAATTAGCTCGTGAACATTGGTATATCCAGCATTGTAAGAAACATGCTCGTCTTCTAACCCGGACCAAGTCGGTGAGCTAATAATTTTACGTGGTTGCGCAACAATATCTCTAAATCGAAGTTTCTCTTCTTCTTTAGGCTTGGCTAAGTGAGTGTGATCAAGACCGGTAACTTTACTAATTGACTCCCAAGCCTTGACAGCTACTTGTCCATTTGTTTCCGGCGCTAATGATAAAACGACTTCTGCTGCGTCAATGGCTGATTCAATTTTTGGTCTGCCTTGGTTAACACCTGGTTTAATGTGCTTTTTATTCAACTCACCTAAGAATTTAACTTCGTCTTGTGTATTCCAATTAATCCCCTTACCACCGTTTCCTAGTGTATCCAGGAGTGGCCCTAATGACGTGAACTTTGCATAGGTATTCGGATAATCTCGCTCTACCACCATCATATTTGGCGCTGTCTTGCCAGGAATGAGATCACATTCTCCTTTCCACCACGCTTTAATATCAAATGGCTGCGCAAGCTCACCCGGGGTATCGTGCTGCATAGGCACAGTCACAATGTCGTTTTCGATACCTAGGTGTCCTTCGCACTGTTGGGAGAAAGATTTTGCAATCCCTTTGAAAATTTCCCAATCACTTTTTGATTGCCAAACAGGATCCACAGCTTTAGATAAAGGATGAATAAATGGATGCATATCGGACGTATTCAAATCGTCCTTTTCATACCAAGTTGCGGTAGGTAGAACAATATCTGAATACAAACAAGTTGTAGACATTCTGAAGTCTAGTGTAACTAAAAGATCAATCTTTCCTTCAGGTGCACTATCACGCCATTTTATATCTTCAGGCTTCTCTTCCCCTTCCTCGCCTAAGTCTTTACCAAGCAAGCCGTGCTTGGTGCCCAGAAGGTGACGAAGCATATATTCATGACCCTTCCCTGAAGATCCAAGTAAATTAGACCGCCAGATAAACATGTTTCGAGGATAGTTTTTTGGATTGTCAGGATCTAAACAGGCAAATTCTAAGCTTCCTGCTTTTAATTGATCCACAGTATAATCTACCGGATCTTGCCCTTGCTCATGTGCATCTCGGCACACCTTCAAGGGATTTTTACTCAACTGTGGCGCTGACGGCAGCCAACCCATGCGTTCTGCACGTGAATTAAAGTCTATGATCGAGCCCTCCCAATCTTTTTTATTAGATAAAGGAGAGACAATTTCACTCATATGTAGCTTTTCATAACGCCACTGATCAGAATGTGCATAAAAGAAGGATGTGCCATTCATATGACGAGGTGGGCGACTCCAATCCAAACCAAATGCTAAAGGCTGCCAACCTGTTTGTGGACGAAGTTTTTCTTGACCTACATAGTGAGCCCAACCACCACCGCTTTGTCCAATACAACCGCACATGATTAGCATATTGATTAAACCACGATAGTTCATGTCCATGTTGTACCAGTGATTCAAACCAGCACCGACAATGATCATGGAACGACCACGTGTTTTTGCTGCAGTGTCAGCAAATTCATTTGCAATTTTAATCACATCATTTTGGGGGACGCCTGTTATTTGTTCCTGCCAAGCTGGCGTATAGGCAAGATTATCGCTATAGGATTGTGCGCAATTCGGATCATCATATCCATTGTCAACACCATAGTTAGCAAGCGTTAAGTCAAATACAGTAGTGACCCAAGCTTCCGACTTATCGGCAAGCTTGATCTTTTTAGCCGGAATACGATGCGTTGTTACTTCATCATGAACTGTATGTTGGAAGTAGCCAAGTTCATGTTCATTGCCCCCAAAATATGGGAAATTTACGGTAATAATCTCATCGTGATCATCTTTTAAGCTCAGGCGGAGTTTCACATCACGATTCGTTGCACCATCACGTTGCTCAAGATTCCATTTAGCATCGCGTTCCCCCCATCGATAGCCAATCGAGCCTTTCGGCGACGTGAGCATATTTGATGACTCATCAATGGCAATGGTTTTCCACTCGGGGTTATTGTCTTGTCCAGCTTTGTCATCCAAGTCACTCGCACGAAGGAACCTCCCTTGCTGCAGACCTCCTTTTTCGGACGGTTCCAACATGACGAGCATTGGCATATCCGAATAACGTCGTACATAATCATCGAAATACTGTGTTGTTTTGTTGACATAAAACTCTTTAAGAATGACATGTCCGAATGCCATGCTTAGTGCAGCGTCGGTTCCTTGCTTGGGTGCTAACCATTGATCGGTAAGTTTAGCCACCTCAGAATAATCAGGGGTAATGCCAATTACTTTCGTCCCTTTATATCGCACTTCAGTTAAGAAGTGAGCGTCGGGTGTGCGTGTTTGTGGAACATTCGACCCCCAACACATAATATAATTTGAGTTGTACCAATCCGCTGACTCGGGGACATCAGTTTGCTCTCCCCAAACTTGCGGTGATGCAGGAGGAAGGTCGCAATACCAGTCATAGAAACTTAAGCAATTACCACCGATTAATGACAGATAACGTGCACCTGCCGCATATGAAATCATCGACATCGCTGGGATAGGCGAGAATCCAAAGATACGATCGGGCCCATACTCTTTGGCCGTGTAGACATTAGACGCACCAATGATTTCGTAGACTTCATCCCAGTGCGCGCGAACGAACCCACCCATACCACGTTTTTCTTTATATTCTCGTGTTTTTGTGGGATTAGTAACAATTGACTCCCAAGCGTCTACAGGGTTGGCATGCTGCTTTTTTGCTTCACGCCATAGTTTAATTAAGCGCTTACGAATTTTGGGGTATTTAAGTCTATTCGCACTATATATGTACCATGAATAACTCGCACCGCGTGGGCAACCTCGAGGCTCATGATTAGGAAGGTCAGGACGAGTTCTAGGGTAATCGGTTTGTTGCGTTTCCCACGTTACAAGTCCATTCTTGACATAGATTTTCCAACTACATGAACCGGTACAGTTAACGCCGTGAGTTGAACGGACAACCTTATCATGCTGCCAACGTTGCCTATAACTGTCTTCCCACTGGCGGGGCTCTTGCGTTGTCACGCCATGACCTTCAGAAAAGTTTTCTCTTTTCTGGGTAAAATAACGTAGCCGATTTAGAAAGTGGCTCATGCCTGACTCCTTTTCGATGGCTTAACTAGTAAACGGTTAACGTGATACGTTAAACTGCGACTAATCCTAAACTTGTTTTCGAATGTACTCTGTGTATATAAGTAGACGTCAAGTGCAGGTATTGTGCAATGCGGTAAAAACAGCAAAAAACAGACAACTACCTATAAAGGGGTATGGGTGAGTATCTAGTAAAAACCTTGATTTTCAATACAATAGACAACTTAGAAAGCAAATAGACGGACTGTATTACTATGACCAATTACTTAGAGGTAACCCCTGATGAGCAGGGTATAAACCGTTCTATTGGTATTTTCGACTCTCTCGTATTCAAAATCGGATTTTTATTGATAATGATTAGCATTATCGCCTTGGTCAGTATGGTCTCAGCCGTGTATATTTCAGATAATGCACAGACTGATGCTCATGCAATAAATTTATCTGGTTCAATGCGTATGCAATCCTATCTTATTTTGAATAAGAAAATAACTAATAATAAATCTGAAGAAATAGACCGTTTAATAAGTGATTTTGAGAAAAAATTGTCTAATCCTGTACTAATGCAAGCTACTAAAAAAACGGAAAAGAAAAAATTACATGACGCTATCTGGTACGATTGGAACAATGAAATTAAGCCGCTAATTTTAGATTCACATCTAACAAACCAAAAACTGAATAAGCTAGAAAAAAAATTAAACGATCTCGTTACTAACATCGACCACCTAGTAAAAACTTATCAAGTACATGCTGAAGACAACAACCGTTTGATCAGACAAATACAAGCCGCATCTCTTTTAATTACAATCTCATTTATATTCTTAGCGATTTATATGGTCAACCATCTCATTAGACGCCCACTCTCAGATTTAACGATAATAGCGACTAAAATAGGTCAAGGTGACTACACAGTTCAAGCTGATGAGCATGGTCATGACGAACTATCAATTCTTGCCAAAACCATTAACAGAATGGTTAGAGCTATTAATGACTCGCATATTCGCATGGAAGAGAAAGTGCGAAAAAAAACAAAGCAGCTAGAAAGAACCAATGAGTCTATTCAACTACTTTACTCTATTTCCAATAAATCCAATCACTCCCATGGAAGCAATATTGATTTTCAACCACACCTTTCGAAACTGTCAGAAGTAACAGGCATTGAAGGGTTAGAGCTATGTCTGATGACAGAAAATGGCACCAAACCCTACCATCATTTAAATACTAAAAAGAGTATTTTGCCATTGAGTTGCCGCAATCGAGATTGCAGTGATTGTGTAAGCTTCGATAGTCCACTGGAATCCGAGGAAGCCTACACATTTCCTCTCGTTTATGATCATAATCATTTCGGTGTGTTGAACTGTGTACCTCGTAACCATGAACCACTCAAGCCTTGGCAATCACAGCTTATTCAGTCTGTTGCAGAGCAGTTTGCGATCACATTGAGTTTAAAACACCGCCAAGACGAAAGTAGACGATTAGCACTCGCTCGTGAACGTACCGTTATCGCGCGTGAGTTACATGACTCTCTCGCTCAAGCACTTTCCTATTT
The DNA here is from genome assembly GCF_001722075.1 of Salinivibrio sp. SS2. NCBI lineage: Bacteria > Pseudomonadati > Pseudomonadota > Gammaproteobacteria > Vibrionales > Vibrionaceae > Salinivibrio > Salinivibrio sp. SS2. The sequence goes on from NZ_MEBP01000066.1 coordinate 18,928, forward strand.
AAAAATTCAGGTTGCCGTATTACAAAAAGGACTCACTGATCCGTCGGTTGATATCAGTATCGAGAATACGATTTCAGATATAAAAACTGCGTTAAATGGTGCATATAAGGAACTCAGAGAACTGTTAACCACTTTCAGATTAAAACTTGAGGGTAGTAGCTTACACGAGGCACTCCAGGAAAGCTTTAAACAATTGTCAGCTCGTTTCAGTGACAAAGAAATAAAGTTTAATAACGACATTAAAAACATGCCTTTTTCCGCCACTGAGCAAGTGCATTTACTTCAAATAGCTAGAGAAGCAGTACAGAATGCCATTCATCATTCCGAAGGAAGTAAAATCGTTATTCTGCTTACAAGTCGCAAAAAAAATGGTTACGTCACTTTGTTAATTCATGATGACGGGATCGGAATTGATACATCAGCCAAAAAAGAAAACCACTATGGTCTTGCTATTATGAAGGAAAGGAGTAGAAGCTTAAAAGGCACGCTTACAATTGGTAATCACGCAAAAGATGGTACAGAGGTTAGATTTGACTTCCAACCTGAATTTAACATTCCTTTAGATGTAGAGAAAACTTATGACTGAAAATTCATCAATTGGGACGATCTTAATGGTCGATGATCACCCTGTTTTTCGCAGAGGTTTGTCGCAACTCTTTTCATTGGATAATGACTTAAAAGTGGTTGGAGAAGCTGACTCTGGCTATGATGCGGTCAGATTGGTAACAGAGCTCGACCCAGACTTAGTAACGTTAGATCTTAATATGGACGGCATGAATGGATTAGAAACAATACGAGCACTCAGAGATTCTGGTTATACAGGACGCATTATCATGTTAACTGTCTCTGACCAAGATGATGATGTTGTCGAAGCGATAAGGTTAGGTGTTGACGGATATTTATTGAAAGATATGGATCCTGACGATATCGTTGAGTCCATTAAGCAAGCGGCTGTGGGAAAAATGGCAATCAGTCCTAAACTCACACAAACTCTTGCGGGCGCACTACGCCAGCCTGCTCCCCACAGTGACCAGCGAACATTGTCAAGCCTCACCGCCAGAGAAAAAGAAATCATCAAATTGATCGCAAAAGGACTGAGTAACAAGCTTATTGCCAGAGAGCTAGATATATCTGATGGGACAGTCAAAGTGCATGTAAAGCACCTACTAAAAAAGTTAAACCTACGCTCCCGAGTAGAAGCCGCGGTTTGGATGGTTAACGAAGATAAAGAGGTTTGAAATGGAATGCTGTAACGAAGCATCGGTATTAACAGTCGAAGATGCGCAAGAAAAAATCGTAGATGCTATTGAGTTTAAAAACAAAACTGAAATCGTTCAGTTAGACATTGCGGGTGGTCGGTACCTCGCTGAGGATATTTTTGCACCCTTTGATACGCCTTTTTGTGATAATTCAGCAATGGACGGATTTGGATTTATTCATGACGACTTCAAGCGTCATAGTGAATTTAGAGAAGTTGGAGAGTCATTAGCTGGGCATCCCTTTAGGGGCTCCATCAAAAGCGGTGAATGCATAAGAATTATGACGGGGGCTACGGTTCCAGAAGGAATAGACACTGTTGTAATGAGAGAAAAAGTCACAGTTCAAGGAAAAAGGATCCAGGTACATTCCACCCCTCAAGCCGGGCAAAATATCAGATTAAAAGGAGAAGATATAAAAGAAGGGCAAGTTGTACTCAAAAAAAATAAAAAGATCAATGCTGCCGATATAGCTATTATGGCTACGTTTGGTATGAGAGAAGTCAATGTATACCAACCTGTCACCATCGCTATCTTCTCAACCGGTGATGAAATAATCTCAGTCAATAAGACCAAAGCCCCTGGACTTATTTATGACTCAAACAAACCAATGCTTATTCACTTACTCAAAGCCTCTGGGTTTAACATTTTAGATCTTGGCATCATTCCTGATGATAAAAAAGCGATAGAAACAGCAATCAAAAAAGCAGAGGATGCTGACGCGATAATAACATCGGGAGGTGTATCGGTTGGAGATGCAGACTTCACAACAGAAGTACTCAAAGAACAAGGTGACATTGATTTTTGGAAATTAGCGATCAAGCCAGGTAAACCGTTTGCTTTTGGACATGTGGGAACTACCCCATTTTTCGGTTTACCAGGTAATCCAGTATCGGCATTGCTCACCTGTCAGATCCTAGCTATTCCAGGTTTATTAAAGCTGAGCGGTAGTTCCACCATTTACCCACAATGGCTCACCGCCACATTAACCACATCGCTAAAAAAACGTCCTGGGCGCACAGATTACCAACGTGGTATTTATTCAATAAACGAGCAAGGACAATTAAGCGTCGCAAGCTCAGGGGCACAAGGCTCGGCATTACTTATGTCTGTATGCAAAGCTAACTGCCTCATTCGCTTACCGAAAGATAGTGAGGATGTCGCGGAGGGGGTCAGTGTTGAGGTGCTTCCCTTTGCCTTCATTCCCGGTTTATAAGACTAAGGGGTGACTAGATGACGTCACCCTAATTTCCATTATAGACGCCAGCGCAAAGCCGCTTGTTTGTCTGAAGGTTTAGCGCTTACCCACACCCAACCTTGTCCCTCAATGTTTTCTTTTTTCCATAAAGGTACTGATATTTTTAGCTGGTCCATAATAAAGCTGGCTGCCTCGAAGCTATCTTTTCTATGTTTGCTGGACACACCAACAAATACAATTGGCTCACAAAGCCCAATCACACCTATGCGATGCACAATAGAAATCTTTTCTACTGCACTCCATCTAAGCTGGACCTCCTCGGTAATGTCCATCATTGCTTTGTTTGTCATTGATAGATAGCTTTCTAAATATATCTCTTTGACACTTCGGTTTTTCTCAGAACTCCCACGCACTCGGCCAACAAAGGTAACAATGGCACCGCATTCGCTGCTGCTCTCAGTCAGTGCTTGAGTTAGCTGATTTATATCTAGGTGGTCTTCTTGAATCCTATACATAATCATCCCCCTGTAACTGGCGGGAAAAACGCGACTTCATCATTTTTATTGATCGTAAAGTCGCTCTCTACAATCGTATGATTGACCGCGGATATTACATCAAGATCATTAAGCCATAAAAAAGCTGTGTTCTGTTCGATTAGATGTTTTATCAATTCAGAAACAGGTAGAGGAGTTGGTACCTCAAGGCTAATGACACTTTCACCTATCCTTTCTCTTAGCAAACCGAAAAACCTGATTTCAATCATAACCCATTCCTCTGTCTATACTACCAGACTGTCCACCAGATTTATGTCGTACGTGAACCCCTTCGATAATCATGTTTTTATCGGCAGCTTTGCACATATCAAACAAGGTAAGCGCCGCTACCGAAACACCGGTTAATGCTTCCATCTCAATCCCTGTTTTGCCATCTAAAATACAACCACAAGTAATTTGAATACCGTTAGGAAGGAGCTCAAAGTCTATCCATATTTTTGATAGATTCAGTTGATGACACAGTGGGATAAGGTCAGAGCATTTTTTTGCTGCTTGGATCCCTGCTATCCTGGCAGTTGAAAGGACATCCCCTTTTTTAATCTGATTCTCTTTGATGCTATTTACAGTCGATGGAGACATTTTTAAAGTTCCGATCGCAACTGCCTCTCGCCTCGTTATCCCTTTGTTGCTGACATCGACCATATTTGCTTGGCCTGTGGCATTGATATGACTAAACTCACACATAATTAGCCTCTCGACACACATTCATTCGCATCAGCAATGTGAGGAACAAAATTACATGGGCCATGTTCGGCATCCAACTGTTCCTTGATTAGCGTTTTCCAACCTGTTTTACATGCACCTGTCGATCCAGGTAGAGCGAATATGATCGTTCTATTCGCGATACCTGCTACACAACGAGATTGAATGGTCGAGGTGCCAATTTCTTGATAAGACACCAACCTAAATATTTCACCAAACCCTTCAACTTCCTTGTCGAAAAGAGGCTTAATTGCTTCTGGTGTCGAATCTCGATCACTAAACCCTGTCCCACCAGTAATTATTATGGCAGAGATAGAATCGTCAGCTATCCATCTAGACACAGCCGCTCTAATATCATAGATATTATCACGCACGATTAGATGTTCATTAACACGGTGACCGGCCTCTTTTACCGATAAAGATAGAAAATTACCTGAGGTGTCATTACAGCTTTTTCGGGTATCTGAAACAGTTAACACCGCTACATTTAAAGGAACAAAGTTTGATGTATGATCAGCCATTTATACTCTCCAATAGGTGTTTCGCATAGTGCCATTCTTCGGGTGTATTACAATTGTGTAGTTCATCATGATTGACACATAACTCACCTGAACTGACTGCGAGTTTGTCACACGCACGATTAACAGAAAGCTCTCTATTTTCCTTAAGAACGTGATTGATGATTTCTTTTTCTCTTTTACTGTTCATGAGAACTAAAGGAAAAACATTACTTTTAGATACTTTTTTTGATTCATTTTTTTTCTTAACTTCACGAATCAAAGAGGTTATTGTCAATGAAGTTATAAGTGGCATGTCTATAGGTACAAAAACGAGAATAGATTGAGGGAAATAAATCATTGCAGAATAAATACCCCCCAAAGGACCTCGATTTGAATATATATCGCGTATATCGCTATACTCTTTTTCACCTGCGCAAATAATAACCTCATCGCATATTGACTGTCTCAGTATGGTAGCTTGTCTTTCAACAAGGGGCTGGGCACCATAAGCAAGAAGTGCTTTATCTTCCCCCATCCTTTTAGACAGGCCACCCGCCAGTACCACACCGACAACCTTTCTCTCTTTATCATTGCTCATGATACTAACCGCCTAACATCGCCAGGTTTTTTGTCATTCCACTATTATCATGATGTAATAAATGGGTCTCACGCTTATACTGGAGCAATGCTTCGATCTGTTCTTTCGTACCAACAATATCTCCTCGACACAAATTGTCTCGAAGACTTGATGCGCTACTAGCAAAAAGACATAGGTGTAAATTTCCGGTAGAAGAAACCCGAAGTCGATTACAAGACTTACAAAACTCTTCACTATAGGGCATGATCAAGCCAATTTTTCCTGTATAGTCAGGGTGAGAGTATTCATCTGCTGGACCTGCATTCGCTTCTTTTTGTGTCTTTTTCCAACCTTGCTCAATAAGACGATTTTGCAGCACCTGTCCACTTACGTGTTGACTTCGGTGAAAATCGCTATTGTCGCCGGTACGCATCAGCTCAATAAAACGCCAAGTAACTTCCTTATCTTTTGTAAAGGCTAAAAACTGTTCCCATTGGTCCAAGTTGTATTGTTTCATCAATACAGTATTAATCTTCACGTTATCCAAACCACTATCTAGAGCGAGATCAATGGTATCAAGGACCGAGTGCAGCTTTTGCTTCCCCGTTATGGCTCGAAACTGATATGGATTTAATGAGTCAGCACTAATGTTTAACGCTGAAAGTCCTGACTTGATATATTTAGGTAGAGTTTTGGGAAGATTAAAGGCGTTGGACGTCATCGCCACTTTCTTTATGCCACTTGTGGAAGCAGCAATAGCGATGATATCACAAAGATCTTTTCTTAATGTTGGCTCACCACCTGTTATTCTAATTTTAGAGGTTCCCAAAAGAGAAAACGCATGCAGTAAAGTTTCTATCTCAAATAGTGACAGTTCGTTTTTGCCAGCATTGCAATCATTACCATTGGGTAGGCAGTAGTTGCAACGGAAATTACATAAATCTGTTACCGATAGACGTAGATACTCGAACCTACGACCAAATGCGTCATATAGCATGTCAACACCTTTCCAAATCCGGGAGGCTGGCTGGTTTCCCAAGCCAACCCGGTAGCATCCACTAAATACTACGGCTCATTGCTCATATACAAATACGGGTGTACCTTGTACGTAGACGACAATGTGCTTCGGGTTGATTAAAGTCTTACTATAGTCTCTGATGTACCAAAACTATATAGTCCTTTATGTATACCCACAAAGGAGTATCGGACAAGTCATTGATTTGTTTGCTTCTTGGCTAAAAGTAGCACTAGAGTTAGTTTCAAAATAAGTAAAAATGAAATGAATAAAGACATGTCTGGATAAAACATAATAATCGACGTAGGAATAAACATTGAGAATAATGCGCTCAGTGCCCCACTCACACCAAAAAACGAAAACACATTCTTATGCATACGACTCACCTCTTCTTCATATAAGGAAGAGGAAAAAGACATCGCTATTCCTGACTCAACCCCCAAGACAAACATAAATAATAAATAAAATGAAATGTATAAAACAAAAGATCCTTCTACACTAAAACCTGTCATAAATATTAAAAGGCATACTACGACGACAACTGCATTTATAATAAACAGCCGCTTAATATCGGATCCTCTCTCAGTAATAAAATTACCGAAAGCTTTCCCAACAACGCCCATGATCGGGACAAAAAAAGCATAATCTAGTGGATTTACACTTTTAAAGTAAAGCCGAGTAATAAATGGGAATACAAACGTTGCTCCCAATAAAAAAGCGAGCGAACTGCCATATATAATAGCTGAAAAAAATTCTTTATTATTTAGATCACAAGTAAATACTTTATCTATCTTGGGAAAGTCTCTATCTCTTTTAACTGAAAACCAAAGAACAAAAAATAAAACAAAAACTAGCGGCATATACAAAAGCGGATATAAATAAAAACAACCCTGACTTATACCACTTTGAGAAAACAAAAGTCCTATAAAGAATGAGAATGAAAAACCAATGCCACCAATACTATCAGCGTAAGTAATTCTAGATACTGCATCACGCTGACTAAATCGCAACACCATAAATCGCATTACGGTGACTGAACTACCAGATGCTAAGCCTGTCAAGCTAGAAACTGCCAACAACATAATATAATTTTCGCTAGGAAAGAGTATAATAGCAGCCATCCATAAACATGGTAAAATAAGGAGAAGTGTAGAAATCAGCAACCAATTAATCACACCAAAAATGGTCGCTAGAAAATCCCAAAGAATTCGAGACAAACTACTTCCCAAAAAACAAAACAAAATCAGGATAAGCTTCGAAATGAATGTTAGGTTATATCCATAGTCTGGAAGATTAAAGACAACAACAGGCCAGGCTCCCCATACAAGGAAGGAGATAAATAAATGCATAATAGTGACCATCTCTATCTCCTTTTCATGCCTTTTTTATTCGGTTAGTTCTGGAAGATCATTTTCAGTTCTTCCTGATCGCCATTCTTTGCTTTCAGATTTTCTAATCGCAAAATGCATCCAGGTTAACGCCAAACTGCATAATACAAAGAGCAACATAAAGCATGTTTGCCAGACGCCAACTAGATCATTTAACATGCCAAATGTCAGAGGAAGAAAGAAGCCACCAAGCCCGCCAACCATACCAACAGCACCACTTACAACACCCACATTATTGGGATAATAAACAGGGATATGTTTAAAAACTGCCGCTTTTCCTAAAGACATGAAAAAACCTAGCACGATACAGATTACAGCAAATTGATAGACGTTAGTTTCTAATGAGAAATTAATAACACCTCGTATTCCCTCAACACTGTAATGTGTATTGGGATAACTAAGAATAAAGGTGCAGACTACTGATGCGATAAACGTCCAGTACATCACTTTACGAGCACCATACCTGTCCGATAATATTCCACCAAGTATTCTAAACAGTGAACCTGGAACCGTGTAAAGCCCTACTATCAAGCCTGCTTGAGCCAAGGACACATCAAATACACCGATTGTATATTGGGGTAACCATAGTGCTAATGCCACAAAGGCGCCGAAAACAAAAAAGTAGTACAAGGAGAATCGCCAGACCCTCACCTCTTTCAAAGGCTGGAGCTGGCTATATATAGATACTTGCTCTCGCGGTGTTTCTCGTCGTTCGTTTTTTGCGAGAAAAAAAAATCCAACTCCTGCTGTAGCCAAAATAATTGCATAAACTTGTACTGCACTGCGCCAGTCCATGACCAGTAAGAGCATTGGCATACAGAGTGAGGTCACAAAAGAGCCGACATTTCCCGCGCCAAATATCCCTAAAGCTGTACCTTGTTGGTTTTTCTTAAACCACGCCGATATATATGCCACACCAACAACGAAGCTACCACCTGCCAAGCCAATGCCCAGTGCGCAAAGCAACAGCAAGTAGTAACTGTGAGATAGACTCAGCAACCATGCAGAACCGGACGACAGGAGCATGACAACCGCAAAAACAGTACGGCCCCCAAAGTAGTCAGACGCGATTCCCAAAAACAATCGACTGACTGAACCTGTGAGAATCGGTGTCGCCATTAACAGCCCCAGTTCCGTGCTAGAAAGCTGAAACTCTTCCGCTATTTTTACACCCAATATGGAAAATACCGTCCACATGGCAAAACAAAGCGTAAACGAAAATGTTGACATTCCCAACGCAAATCTCTGTTGCGCCTTTGAACTATCGACTGCCTGTGCCATATGGCTTTCCTCCGACTCATAGCTAGATAAAACTTATAAGATAAAGAAGGAAACCTCCATACACTTAAAGTATCATGATTTACTCAAAAAGTACTCCATTGGTAGTATGCAATAGTATTAAACATTATGTAATTCTACATATAGAAAGACATTAATAGGAACTAAACTGAATTTAAAATGAACTAGACTAGAACAATATGGCACCGCCATGCATAACCAACTGAAATTATAAGGAAAATAATTTAATTACCTACTATTAGATACTCACTCTGCGCCAAAAAATGGTGTCCGAGTACCTCCTGCTAGTCATTGTTATCTTTTTCATTGAGTGCTTTATTAAAGGAAAGTAAGAAATCCTTTTCCGTTTGGATCATGGGGGAGTAAATGGGAAATATTTATCGTTGGGAGCCAGAAGACAATGAATTCTGGGAGCAGTCCGGTAAGCGAATAGCCTACCGAAATCTATGGATCTCTATCCCTAGTCTTCTTTCCGGATTTGCGGTTTGGTTATACTGGGGTATATTAACCGTACAAATGATTAATGCTGGTTATGATTTCAAGCCAGAAGAATTGTTTACACTGACAGCGATTGCCGGTCTCTCAGGCGCGACATTACGAATACCAAGTAGCTTTTTTATTCGTTTTTGTGGTGGGAGAAATACCATTTTCTTCACTACTACGTTACTGATTATACCAGCTTTTTTTACCGGTGCGGCACTAAAAGACCCAACTACGCCGCTTTGGCAGTATCAATTGTTGGCTCTTCTGTCTGGTATTGGCGGAGGAAATTTTGCATCCTCAATGTCGAACATAAGCTTCTTTTTTCCTAAGAAAAAGCAAGGCTTAGCACTAGGTTTAAATGCTGGACTGGGTAACTTTGGTGTGACTACCATGCAAATTCTGATACCTTGGATAATGACATTTGCAGCATTTGGATCGCTAAGTGGAGATCCCACAACACTCTTAACTGATTCTGGAACTATCATTGGAAAAATAAATGCGGGCACGACCACTTGGGTTCAGAATGGAGGATATGTTTGGTTAACACTTCTTCTCCCATTAGCTGTTTTTAGTTGGTTTGGCATGAATAATATTGCCACGAAAGAAGTTACTCCGACCTTACCATCTTTTACAAAAGCAGCCGTAATGATTAGTATAATGATAATCATTGGTTTATTTACATCAGCGATCGGTCTTTGGTTAATATTACCTGAAAGTGCGAATGGTAGCGGCTGGCAAGTACCTAAAGATGTTGCACTTATATTGGTATTATTATCTACATTATTTCTATTGAAGTCATTACCTGGTGCTATTAGTAAAAGCTTAACACATCAGTATCGTATCTTCAAAAACAAGCATACATGGATCATGAGTGTCATTTATACCATGACATTTGGTTCATTTATTGGCTTTTCCGCTGCGTTTCCATTGGCAATTCAACTGATCTTTGGCTATACGCATATCATCGTGGATGGAGTGATGACTCACTCAACCCCTAATCCCGCCGGGCCGAGTGCACTTACTTATGCGTGGATGGCTCCTTTTATTGGCGCACTCGTGCGACCTGTTGGCGGCTGGTTAGGTGATAAGTTTGGCGGCTCAAAAGTGACCCAAGTGTGTGCTGCTGTCATGGCACTATCTGCACTTGGTGCAGCCTACTATATGGCACAGGCATATGAATCAGAAACACCGCAAGAGTATTTTCTGCCTTTCTTCGTACTGTTCTTATTCTTGTTTACCGCATCCGGAGTAGCGAACGGTTCGGTATTCCGCAGTATTGCGATCATTTTCCCCAAGTCAGAAGCGGGTCCTGTTTTAGGATGGACATCAGCCGTTGCCGCATACGGTGCGTTCTACATTCCAATGGTGTTTGGTGAACAAATTGAAATGTCTACACCTGATCACGCTTTGATAGGTTTTGCTATTTTTTATATTGTGTGTATGTTAGTTAACTGGTTCTTTTACTTCCGTAAAGACGTAGAATATTACAATCCATAATGTACCATTAAAAATATATCTAGGCAGTTTTAGACTGCCTTTCATTAAAGGAATAGAGATGAATATAACTAACTATCAAGAACTTATCGAAGCAACTCAACTACAACCTGAACCTCAAAGATTACTATTTGTCTTCGCAAAAGCGGAGTTACCAGAAGGTCATACTATTCAACAAAAAACGACATTTAGTGCGGGTTCAGGAGGTACGTTAATGCCGGTATTGTGCGTTGATAAGTTACCTCAAGAGGTTGTGGATTTTTCACAACTTGTTTTAGAGTCTAATCAAACCGGAATAGTTTGGGACGTGGTATTCATTTCTGCGCTCGATGGACGAGGTGGCTACCCACCCAATAGCGATCAGGCGCAACAGCCACTAAGAATGATGCTGAATCAAATAAATGAAGGAAAAATCGGCATGTTTATTACGGCAAATAGAAACGGAGATTTAATTTCCCTTAACCCTGCTTAATAAGGTAAAAACTATAATGCTAGATGAACATGAGTATCAACGCTATGATCGCCAAATTGCTCTCAAATGTGTGGATATCGAAGGCCAAGAGCGGCTCAAAGCGACTCGCATTTTGGTGATAGGCGCTGGCGGCTTGGGATCCGCCGCGGCTCCATATCTCGCCTCCTCTGGAGTGGGCCACATTACAATATCTGATTTTGATAAAGTGGAACTGTCTAACCTACACCGACAAACCTGCTTTACTGAAAATGATATCGGCCGCTATAAATCTGAAGCGATGTGCGATCGTCTGCTTACTAATAATAGTCATATTTCTTGTGTACCAATAACGTCGAAGCAGTCCTCTCAACTATTAACTGAAGCGATTATCGAGCATGATCTCGTCCTTGACTGTACCGACAATAAGCCTACGCGAGAGCTCATCAATGAAATCTGTTGGCAGCAAAAAACCTTACTAATTTCAGGATCTGCCATTCGTACCGAGGGACAGGTAGGTGTTTTTACTGCCAATAAGAATGAGGCCTGTTATCAATGTATAAGCTCACAGTTTAGCGACGCTCCCTCTAGCTGTGTCATGTCTGGGATCCTCCCGCCTGTTGTTGGCATCATAGGATCAATGCAAGCACTTATCGCCATCAACAGTATTATCGCCCCGAACTCGGTGGTCACCAACGCTTTTTACTATTTCGATGGACTATCAATGGAATGGATACCATACAAAGTAAAGCCCGCTCCCGCATGCAAAATCTGTGGGTAGTTAAGATTCAGCAAAGCTTGCCACTTTAGGCATAGGAATGTTGATGATGGAACCCAAAATATGCGTATGAATAAGACTTTACGTACAGTTACGTTAACTCTACTTTGTTTTCTTTCTGCTACGACGATGGCAGACACCGCTCCCCTTCGCGTTGCTGTGTCCGCAAATTTTAATGGTACTTTCAATGAGCTCGCCCGCGCTTATCAACGAGAGTTTAACCAACCTTTTCTGATTAGTTCTGGCTCTTCGGGCTCTCTATTCGCAAAAATCAAACACGGAGCACCCTATCATCTATTTTTTTCCGCAGATAAAATACGTCCCATCTTGTTGGAGCAAGATGGATTAGTGGTTGAGAATTCTCGTTTTACCTACGCGATTGGCATACCCGTTTTGTGGTCAAAAGACACTGATCTGCTCACTAGCGCCGGAGATAAAGTCCTTAAAACACATTCCTTCAAACATCTCGCCATGGCAGATCCTCGTGTCGCTCCATACGGCCTTGCAGCCAAACAAATCATGCAACACCTTGAGCTCTGGAAGGATTTAAATAGCAATACACAAGTCGTGAAGGCGCAGTCCATCGGCCAAGTTTATGGACAGATCGCATCAGAAGCGGCGGAACTGGGCTTTTTATCTTTATCACAAGTAAAAGGCGTTGATGGGGCCATTGGCGGCTCGTACTGGATACCACCTCAATCTCTTTACGATCCCATCGTGCAACAAGCTGTCATTTTAAACTACGCAAAAAAAACACCCCATATCTTTGATTCAGCAGTTCAATTTCTAAGCTGGGTCAGAACCAGTGAAACAGCTACAGCCATTATCAAAAACTCAGGGTACAAAATAAACCAACCATCAGTCGCAAACCAAGCGACCTTGATACGATCCAAGAAAGGCATTATTGAGCAATGATCTCCCCAAACGATATCACTGCACTGGTTATCACTCTAAAGCTCGCTTTCGTGAGCACCAGTATACTGCTCATAATTTGCACACCGCTGTCGTGGTGGCTGGTCAACACACAGTCACGCGTAAAAGTCTTCGTTGAAGCGTTAGTGATGCTGCCTTTAGTCTTACCACCCACCGTGCTGGGCTTCTACCTCCTCCTACTATTGGGGCCTAATGGGTGGATAGGGGGAAGTTTAGAGGCGCTGGGCTTCAATCATTTAGCATTTTCATTTTCTGGGTTAGTGGTTGGTTCCATGATTTATTCACTACCATTCGTAATGCAACCACTTCTATCATCCTTTCAATCAGCAACTGGTGGCATATTAGACGTTGCCGCAACATTAAGAGCCTCCCCGATGGATCGTTTTTTCAATATTGTGCTTCCTTTATCACGAAGGGGTTTTTTAACCGCGGGTGTCCTTTCATTTGCACATTCATTGGGCGAGTTCGGGATCATAATAATGATTGGGGGAAACATTCCAGGGCAAACCCAAGTCGCATCTATTGCTATCTACAATCACGTCGAGTCAATGAATTACGACGCCGCGCATACACTGGCAGCCATACTTGTCTCTTTGTCATTTGTTTTACTATTGGCAACCTACACAATGAATAAAAAATTCAAACCAGTGAGCTTTATATGACCATTCAAGTCGCATTGAAATTGGCCAGAGACCAGTTCCTATTGGATATTAATCTGCATTTGCCGGGAAAGGGGGTGACCGCGCTCTTTGGTCGGTCAGGCTCTGGGAAAACGACCATATTACGCAGTATTGCAGGGCTTGAAACGTTGGATAGTGCGACGGTTATTGTCAATGGGGAAACATGGCAGCGCCAAGATGCATGTTTACCCACCCATCAACGCCCTATCGGTTATGTGTTCCAAGAACCGAACCTATTTCCTCATTTAGACGTCAAAGATAATTTGTTATTTAGCTACAACCGTGTAGACAAGGAAAAACGCTATGTCAGTTTTGAAGCAACGGTAAAAAGCCTCGGACTAACCGACATTAGTCGCTGCTACCCTCACCAGTTATCTGGTGGACAAAAACAAAGAGTCGCAATTGCTAGAGCCCTGCTCACTAGCCCGAGCCTATTGCTTATGGACGAACCTATGGCTTCTCTCGACCTTTCAAGTAAAGCCGAGATCTTACCTTACATCGAATCACTACAATCGACCCTGAAGATACCTATCATCTATGTCAGCCATGCCATTGAAGAGGTCTCAAGACTTGCCGATCACATTGTGCTGTTAGATAACGGAAAAGTATTAGCACATGGCGCAACACAAGATATGCTCACAAGGACAGATTTGTCTTTAGCGCGAGATGATAACGCGGCTGCGGTGGTTCACTGCACCGTCAAAAAGCATACAGACGACTATATGACAGTGCTAGATTTATCCAATGATCAACAATTGCATATCCCTTTGCAGCAAGTCGAGACACACAGCATCATCAAAGCAAGGGTACACGCAAAAGATGTATCAATCGCTTTAGAAGCACCACAACAATCAAGTATCAATAATTGCTTATTGGCACAGCTCATGGAGGTGAGCGACGACACGCACCCCGCCAACGTCTTGTTACGGTTGGACGTAAGTGGTCAACCGATATTATCGAGGATCAGTCGCCGGTCGTTGTCTCGACTCAAACTGCAGCCAGGACAAATGCTCTATGCCCTGGTTAAAGCGGTTAGTTTTGATTATTAACTAACCGCTCCCCCAGTTATATCGGCTAGATAGCCTTAGACAACTGTCTAAACAACGTATAGGCCTGAGTCACTTGCTCCCCTGTGACAACAAACCCAGTTAGCTGCTGATCGTCATCAGAGGCTCGCACCACTATCCCCGAACTGACCATATTGATATCCCAGCATATTGCCGAATGGATATCACCTGCCATGTAAATGGGATAATTGGGGGTTTTAACTTTAACCATAATAGCGGGTAACGTTAAACCGCCATCAACGCCAAGCAACTGCTTACCAAGCGTATTCGCACTTAAAGAAATGGCTTGTAGATAAGGCCTAATTTGGCCTTCAACCTCGGCACAATCTCCTAGCGCAAATACGTCGCTAGCGGATGTCCGCAGCGATGTATCAACGCAAATACCCTGGTTCACTTGAATGCCTGCTTGCGCCGCAAGCTTGGTATTTGGCGTCAAGCCAGCCGCTGATATAACAAGATCCATAGTAACCTTCTTGCCACTCTGCAACGTCAGCGAAAGCGACTGCTCCTGTTGATTAACTTCCACCACACTCTCGCCAAGGCACAATGTAGTGCCTAGTTGCCGCATCTTACTCTCAAGCGGTCTAGCAACAAACTCTGGAACCAGTGTCCCAAGAAGGTGGGTATTAGGCTCAACAACCACAACGGATTTCCCGCTTCGCGCTAGATCCATCGCAATTTCAACACCTATTAATCCACCCCCTATAATGGCAACGCGCTGAGCTTGACGCACATTAGGCTCTAATGCGCGCAACTCTGTCAAAGAGTTCGCTGTCATTACTCGATGCGCTGCATCCCCCTGGACCGGAGGTATAAAAGTAGTCGCACCGGTTGCAAAAACCAGCTTTGAATAAAAATACTTTTGACCATTTGAGCGTACATAATGGGCCTGTGTATCGACATGCTCAACGACAGTCTGAGTCAATAAAGTAATATTGTATTCATCTGCGAACACATCAGCGTATTTTAAAACTAAATCGTCCGCTGTTTGTTGTTTACTAAATACGTGGCTCAAATCCGGCTTGTTGTACTCATGGCCATCATCAGCCGTCAATACGGTCACCGGGATCTCCCTATCCATACGCCGAATTGTTTTCACCAGTTGGTACGCAGCGAAGCCACTGCCAATAATAATAATTGGTTCAGTCATTTTCGCTCCCTAACCTTGGTATGTTGCAAAAACATCTTTGCCTAGATGGCACTCAGGACATAAGAAGTATCCCGGAACATCACTCCATACTGTCCCAGGTTCAATACCTTGGTTAGGCTCACCCACAGCAGGATCATAAACCCAATTACAAACAGTACAAATCATGTACTGACAGTCTGCCGAATGAGGCGGCTCTGCATCTTGGCTAGGTTGTGTTTTTGGCTTTTCAGGGCTTAGTGTCGATGGCCCTGGCTTGTCGTTTTTCTCGCAAGACGCAGCCGTCGGTAGCATTCGAGAGGGGCGTTTGTTGGCCCACAGCTTTGCAATGTACTGACCATGCTCTCGACACTTCTCTATACCATCGCGATCAGGACGCCATTTTGTTTTCAAGCTCATCGACGTTTCAAAACCCGCGTCCATAAGGCGCGTGTGAATGCGGTCAACGGCACCACCGGTCCAACCAAAACTACCAAAAGCACCCGCCTTTTTCGCTTTGAAACGCAGCCCTGTGATTTCCTCCAGCATCCCTGCGACTTTAGGCATCATGACATTATTCATCGTTGAAGAGCCAACTAACACACCTTTAGAACGGAATACATTCGATATGATTTCATTTTTGTCGTGTTTCGAAACATTAAACACTTTTACTGCGACATCTGCGTCGACGTCGTGAATACCCTGCGCGATAGCATCAGCCATCATGCGTGTATTATTAGACATGGAGTCATAAAAAATAGTGATTCTATCTTCTTGATAGTCATCCGCCCACGCAAGATACTGCTCGATTATTTGAATAGGATTATCGCGCCAAACGACACCATGAGAGGTTGCGATCATATCGACAGGTAAATTAAAACTTAAAACTTCCTTTATTTTCGCCGTTACTAAACGGCTGAAAGGGGTAAGAATATTAGAATAATACCGTAAGCACTGTTCCATCAGCTCATTTTGGTCAACTTCATCATTAAACAAGCGCTCATCACAGTAATGCTGACCAAAGGCGTCATTGCTGAATAAGACGGCGTCCTCGGTTAAGTAAGTCATCATGCTATCGGGCCAGTGCAGCATGGGCGCTTCAACAAATATAAGCTGCTTACCATTCCCAATATCGATACTATCGCCGGTTTTTACCGTATTAAAGTTCCACTCCGGGTGGTGATGGTGGCCGACTATCGAGTCTATCGCCGCTTCAGTGCAATATATCGGCGTGTCAGGGATCCTCTCCATCAAGGCGGACATTGCGCCGGAGTGGTCTTCCTCTGCGTGATTAACAACAATAAAATCGATACTTTCTAGATCGATTTCCCTTTCAAGGTTTTGCAAAAATTGTTGGCTAAAACGGTGATCAACAGTATCGATCAGTACTGTTTTCTCTTCTTGGATTAAATAGCTGTTGTAACTTGTTCCTTTGGTGATTTTATATTCTGTGCCATGAAAGTTCTGCACTTCCCAATCTCGTTGACCCACCCAGCGAATGTTGTTTTTTACCTGTATTGTCATGATTACTACCTTAAATGACATTGAGAACCTAATGCACTCTATAAGCATTAGTCGTG
This sequence comes from Salinivibrio sp. SS2, assembly GCF_001722075.1. Classification (NCBI taxonomy): domain Bacteria; kingdom Pseudomonadati; phylum Pseudomonadota; class Gammaproteobacteria; order Vibrionales; family Vibrionaceae; genus Salinivibrio; species Salinivibrio sp. SS2. Next base: position 36,006 of record NZ_MEBP01000066.1, read on the forward strand.
CCAAGATAATTAATCATTCAAAATCAAACACTTACATAACAACCCACCTAAAACATTGTCGTAATGACAGCATTGATCATTGTCATTTAGACATATATGATTGTCATAAAGACACTAATGCTAGATTATGACTGAATTATTCGCCCATTGGCTGCACATCACACAAGATTTAAATTCTGCACTGATTCGAAAAGACCGGTTTGATACATTATTAACGACGATAAGAGAAGTGCTACGCTGTGATGCATCCACACTACTTTTGTATGAGAATCAGACCTTTATTCCTCTCGCCATTAATGGATTATCGCATGACGTCTTAGGTCGTCGTTTTGCTCTCGCTCAGCACCCGCGTTTGGAAGCCATTGCACGAGCAGGTGATATCGTACGTTTTCCGGCTAACAGCGATTTACCAGACCCTTATGATGGATTAATTCCTAACCATGATGGCAAGCTTCAGGTTCACTCTTGTATCGGACTTCCGCTATTAGTGGACGATCAGCTAATTGGCGCAATAACTATTGATGCGTTTGACGAAAATCAGTTTGATGGCCTTCTCAATCACGACTTGCGGTTTATCAGCGCACTGGCAGCAGGCGGGCTACAAACAGCCTTGTTATTAGAGCAACTAGAAACACAAGCCAATGTCACACATGAGGCATTGACAGAGCGGCGTACGTTTAGTGATAAGATTATTGCCCGCTCAGCGGTAATGCAGACGCTACAACAACAAATAGACGCGGTCGCGAATACGGAGTTATCAGTATTAATAACCGGGGAAACCGGGGTTGGTAAAGAGTTAGTCGCTAATGCACTCCACCAGCGTTCTGCAAGAGCATCTAAGCCATTAGTCTATCTTAACTGCGCCGCGCTACCGGAATCCGTCGCGGAAAGTGAACTATTTGGTCACATTAAAGGGGCCTTTACAGGTGCAATTAGTGATCGAAAGGGTAAGTTCGAGCAAGCCGATAACGGCACATTATTTTTAGATGAAGTTGGCGAATTATCGTTAGAGTTGCAAGCCAAGCTACTGCGTGCACTCCAATTCGGTGATATCCAGCGGGTCGGCGATGACCGTCATATTCAAGTGAATACGCGCATCGTTGCCGCGACCAATCGCGTTTTATATGAGGAAGTAACAGCCGGTCGTTTTAGAGCCGATCTATACCATCGTCTCAGTGTATTCCCTCTCAATGTTCCACCTCTTCGTGAACGAGGCGACGACGTCGTGTTACTAGCCGGCTTTTTTGCCGAACAAATAAAAGCTAAATTCCACCTTAGCAGCATTCGCTTATCTGCATCACTACTTCAAAAGCTCACGCACTATGCATGGCCTGGCAACGTACGTGAGCTAGAGCACGCTATCAAACGAGCCAGTGTCCTAGCCAAATCTCGAACGCAGTCGAGGGATCTCGAGCTTACTCTGCAAGATTTTGATCTCTTTACCTCTGACCAAGAGGCGGCTGTTGTTTCCCACAAACAGCCAAAAAGAGAGCCTATTGAAGTTCCAACATTAGGGCTACGCGCAGCAACAGAAAATCTTCAGAAAAGAATGATCTCGGACGCACTATCACAAAATCACGGTAATTGGGCCGCCGCTGCAAGGCAACTTGATATTGATAGCGGTAATTTACATCGCCTAGCAAAACGGTTGGGCCTAAAATAGGAGCGACCGGCGCAGATCAAAAGGCCGTAAATTCATACCCTACTGAGCTCACTTGACGTATTCCGTCAATTGCCCGCTTTTTGCTTTTCCAGTCTCTTGTGACGGTTAGAGTTTTTGGGGGTAAGGGACGACGGAGCCGCCTTACGCTCATGGTATAGGTGCCTAAGCGCAAGGATCGGGTGAGACAGTAACATTCTTGGACCAGCGTACCGCATGACCGTCTTCATCTGTTGCTTTTCTGCCTTCTTATAGCAGTGGATAGGACAACGATTGCAAGTCGGTTTGTCTTGACCATAAGGGCAACGATCCAACTTCACTTCTGCATAGTCTCTCAAATGTTGGCACGCTGAACAGAGCGCCTCTCCCTGATGATGGTCACGACAATAGATTTGTATCATGCATGAAACGGTTTTAAATTCTATTGCAAGCTCACCGGTTAACCACTTTGAATCCATACCTTACACCTAAAAAATAATAGCAATAATAGCGGTAAGACATAAGAAGGATGGTAACAGTAATAGCTCTCATTAAACCCTACTCCAAGCTTACCTTTTATTAATAATAATGTGACAGGGTTACCCCGCCGCGCCATCTGCGCGTGCTTGGCTCAGCATAGGGCCAAATCGCACCGCAAACCAGCCATAGCTTATCGTCCAAAGCAGTGCCGATGCGGCAACCAGCTCTAGGGTATACACCGGCCAAAACCACATGCCAAATACGCGGACGAGTGCTGATATGACTAAGGCATAAAAGAGCCAAGACACAGCGGGGCCCTGATAAACATTGCGCCCAGTATGGCCAAGCGTGACTCGCGCAATCATGGCCAGGACAACGCCCCCGAGTACACCTATCGCGAATAAGTGCCAGATAAGGTTTGATGCCCAGGGGTTAATCACCACCGCTTTTAATATCAGGCCAAATGGTAGGAAGAGATAGAATAGGTGCAGCGAGAACAGCATAGGTACCTGGTACGCTTTCCAGCCTTTCCAACAGTAAAGCCGAACACATTGAGCAATGCCCGCTGTGAGCAGCAACCCACGCGCGACCATATTGTCAGTGCCGGACACCAAAGTGACGCCAATCAGTAGCACAAACACAGCAACAATCGCTCGCTCTAGCCACACAGGTGTGCTTGACACCTGTATACCCAACTTCTTCTCCGTGAAAAACGGGATCACTCGGCCACCCATTACGCTAATAAGCAGCATGAACCACAACAAGGTACTGTGCCAAACTTGATTCATGGGTAGTGAGATTTCCCCCAGTAATACGCCGTACGACAACGCGTTAAGCAAGGCCGCAATCGCTAAAATAGGAATAAATAAGTAGTTGCGCTGACGCTTAGCCACCACCACGCGATAGCCCAACGACCATGCCACACAGCCTATAAACAGGGTATCAAGTACAAGGCTCGACCAAATTGGGACATCCACCCAGAAGCTCAATCGCGCCAACAGCCATAATGAAAAGATAGCGAAAAGCTTCAGTCCACGTGTGCCCGGTATGCTGGTCCAATTTTGTACCGCTGTCATTAAAAACCCACCAACAATGGCCATCGAAAAGCCAAACAACATCTCGTGAGCATGCCACCAAAGCGAAGGCACCGTGAGTGACACCATCCCAGGATGGGTGTACAGCCCACTCCATATAATAATGACCAGACAGGAGTACAGAGCACCAAAGAGGAAGAAGGGCCGAAATCCCAACCGCAACAGCGGCGGGATCTTATCTTCTTTTTGTTTGTCGGTGACATTTAACAACATTCGAGCGCTCCATCTGCAGAATTGGGTTATTCACCCTAGCACACACGGAAACACTGCTTTTGATATTAAACAAATCCCAACCAACTTAATGTGCTACAAAAAGAAAGGTTATTGTGGTTATTGTTTAATCAAGATCCATGTTATCGAATCAAAAGGCTGGACGTAACCGATATGAACCACAACAATTTTCTCATCACCAACCGGTGCAACATTCAAGCTGGCAGAGCCAAAGAATGAGGAGGCCCATGACCTATCCATCTAGTAGCAAGTTTGCGGTACTCGGCGCGGCACTTATCGCCATAAGCTATGGATTAGCCCGCTTTGCATTCGGTCTGTTCGTCCCACCGATCCGCGATGACTTAGCACTGAGCCCCTCGCAGATAGGTATGATTAGTGCCCTGCCGTTGATTAGCTTTGTGATCGCAACTGGTTTTGCGCCGCTGATTGCCGATCGCATTGGCGCAAGAATCACTGCAATTGTTTCTGGTTTATTTGGCGCTCTGGGTCTCGCCGTCATCAGTCAATCGACTAACAGTGTCTCACTAGCTGTCGGTGTGTTTGCTTGCGGCATTTGCACCGGCTTGATGATGCCCGCCCTCACCGCTGCCATGCAGGCTATCGTTAATCGCGCTCTGCATGGTAGAGTCAGTTCAGTGATGAATGCGGGTACCAGCATTGGTGTAGTCGTTGCTGTGCCTGTAGTCTTGCTGCTCGAATCGGCTTGGCGCACGGCCTATTTGTCTTTTGCAGTACTTGCGACACTTGGCATTGTAGCCGCCTGGCGGATGTTGCCATCTGTCTCGCCTGTCACACCCACAGATGCCGCCCCTGCGCCACCGATCAGCCGATTACAATGGGCGCGGCTGTTCCGTTTATCGTTGTTTGCATTCGCGATGGGATTTGTCTCTGCCGCGTACTGGATTTTCGCACCCGATTTGGTCATCACACTGGGAGGGCTTCCTAGCGATGCGACCGGGTGGTTATGGGTAGCCGTTGGCATTGCCGGTTTAGGCGGTGCGGTCGCAGCGGATCTCGCTGACCGTAACAACCCACCCATCACTCATTCATTAATGTTAATGATGTTGGCGGCAAGTATGGCACTCATTGCCGCCAGTCCTGGCAACAGCGGAATCACGCTTTTTTCCGCTCTCGTGTTCGGGCTTGCCTACATGAGTTTAACTGGCTTGTATCTAATGACCGGGATCCGACTTCTCCCCGGGCGCTTATCCCTCGGACCTGTTTTGCCTTTTATGGCCGTATCACTCGGCCAAGCGGTCGGCTCTCCAGTGTTAGGCTTATTGATTGAAAAAATGGGTTATGCTGGCGCTTTTTCGGTATTTGCCTCCGCCAGCATTGTGGTTGCCATTATCTCTCCACTTTACCCTCGTCAGCTCGAACAAGAGTGGGACGAAGACGTGATTGAGGACACTGGCCTACAAGCGGCCTATGATCATCAACTACATGATGAAGAAGGTGAGCCTTATCGCGGTGTGGAAATAGAAGAAGAGATCGAAGCCGTTGAAGAAGACCGCACCAATGAAAATTAATTACAAAAATATCATTTAATATCGACATATGGTTTAACATTGATCACGTTTAAAAGACATACTATGATGAATTCATACTGAAATGTAATTTAGTTACACATAACGAGCGTGCTATGTTATCCGCGATTAAGGAACTTTTTACCCCTCATAAAGACTATGCCGGCCGAAATATCGACGCTGTTATCGATCGATTAGCGGCGCAAACCGGGACAGAGGCCCATGCCTGGTCTTACCTCCGCGAGCAAGCCGTGTATGAAAACACGCTCAATGGTATGCGGGTATATCCTCATGAGCTCAGAAAGTACGCGGCCTAGAATAAACCGTAACGAGTACACCAGCAGATTTTGCGTCGTGCTACTGAGAGGTTCGTGCTAGACTCCACGCCATTCAGTGTGTCTGAGCGGGAACGCGGACACACGCTTCTTGTTTGTTGAGTCTGTTATGCCATTTAAAAAACTGGGTTTAAGCGACCCACTTTGCCAAGCCATTGCCCAACGCGGCTTTACCACGCCAACATCTATTCAAGCCAAAGCGATTCCAATCATCCAACAAGGGCATGATCTGATTGCCGCGGCACAAACGGGCACCGGAAAAACCTCGAGTTTTATCTGGCCTATCATCGATAAATTATCTGCCGGTGAAGCAGGACGTAAAAAGCGCGCTCGCGCACTCGTCATCGTTCCCACTCGTGAGCTCGCCCTGCAAGTGGCAGAGAGCGCACGTCAAGACAGCCAGTTTACTGAGCTAAAAACCTTAGCGATGGTTGGCGGCATGGACGAGCAGGCACAAAAGCAAGCCTTAGTGGACGGCGTTGATATTCTCGTCGCCACCCCGGGACGACTACGCGATTTACTCAGCCAACGTGCCGTCTATCTAGATGAAGTGGAAGTGCTGGTTCTCGACGAAGCGGATCGCATGCTCGATATGGGCTTTATTGATGCGATTCAACATATTCTAGACCGATTGCCGGCAAGCACGCAGTGCTTGCTATTTTCGGCCACGCTGTCTAATAAAGTGCGCGATCTAGCCAAAGCGACCATTGGCGATGAAGGCAAAGAAATCAGCATTGCCGCACGAGATGCCTCGAAAGACAACATTACTCAATGGTGTATTCCAGTCGATAAAGATAAGAAATCCGCACTGCTTAGTCATTTGATTAAAGAGAATGGTTGGACACAGGCGTTGATTTTTATCGAAACCAAACATGGCGCCGCTAAACTCGCTACCCAGCTGGAAAAACGGGGCATTGCCGCTGAAGCCTTTCACAGTGGACGCAGTCAAGCCATGCGGGCCCAATTGCTGGAAGACTTTAAAAACGGTAGCATCCAATTTTTAATTGCCACCGGCGTCGCCGCACGTGGCATTGATATTGAGTCGCTTGAGCGCGTGGTCAATTACGATCTGCCCTTCCCGGCCGACGAGTACGTCCACCGAATTGGCCGTACCGGTCGCGCAAGTGCTCAAGGCGAAGCGATTTCATTGGTCTCAAAAGATAACACCAAAAACTTACGCATGATTGAAGCACGTCTCGGGCATCCACTTGAACGTCACATTATCGAAGGCTTTGAACCTAAAAAGCCAGTGCCGCTGACTGCACCCAAGTGATAATGTGCATACAATGATCGCAACAAAAACGGCGAGCTTCATGCTCGCCGTTTTTGTTTGCTTTATGCCTGAGTCAGTGTTTGCCAGAGCGCCTGCCATGCATCTGGGCGGCGATAGTATTGGCTCACTGTGATAGCTTGCCATTGACCGTTTTGCTCCACCAGCATGGATGGAAAACCGCGTAAGCCATGCGCTGCCATCAATTGACGGGTTTGATTCACCGCAGGCATCACATCATTTTCGGCGCGATTCATCGCCTGTTGCCAAGCCCCTGCCTCTATCCCCATCTCACTGGCAAGCTCTGCGAGCGTGTCAGCTTCATAGACGGAGCGACCTTGCTGATAATGGCCACGCTGGATGCGTTTCAGCATCTCTGCACCCTGACCATCAAGCTGCTGAGCAGCGAGGATGGCTTGCGCGGTCATAAAGGAGTCCAAAATTACCGGCTGGTCGCTTGCCACGCGGTCTAGATAGGCTTGACCAAATGTCTGTCCGGTTTGATCGGCAATGGTCTGATCTGCCGCCAAGATATGTTGACGAAAGCTGTCTTCAATCGGCGCACGCTCTCGCATACCACCTGGATGAAGCTGCAAGTTAATCTCAGGGGTGTTGCTCAAGCTTTCAATCAAGGTGGCGGCGCCAAAGCACCAGCCACACATTGGGTCAAAAATATAGTGGACGTTTACCATTCCATCTCTCCCATATGTACTTTGGCACCAATTTCCAAAGCCATCGGCAAACCCGCTTTCGGATATTTCGCTTGCATGGTTTTAATCAGCTCAGCACTGTCTTTGCTGTTTGCTTTCGCCTCGGCAAAGTCTTGCAAATACTGCTGGGCAAAAATAATGGTGTCAGCGTTCAGTGCCGTGCCCGCGGTCATGTGTCCTGGGATCACGACGTTAGGCTTCAGTGCTGCCATTTCTTCTAGTTGTGCGGCCCAACCTTCACGCGCTTGGTCAGATTGTGCGTCTGCCATCCAAAGGTGAACATTGCCATACACAGCGACGTTACCCAGGATCGCCTTGTTGGCTGGGATCCAAAGATACGGACGATGTGCCAACTCGCCTTTCGCGCCGCGAATTTCAATTTTACGACCGTCCAGTGTCAATGATGAACGGGTATAAGCAGCAGGCACTACAGGGTTTTGCGGGGCATTATCACCCATTTTTGGAGCCCAAAATGCCATTTTTCCGTCCAGTTTTTCTGCAATGGTGGCGCGCACTGCCGGTGTGGTGATCACTTTTGCGTCAGGGAACATGCCGTGCAGCACTTCCGCGCCAAAATAGTAATCTGGGTCTGCTTGGCTAATAAAGATAGTGGTCAGCTCTTTCCCAGAGTCCAGCACTTTAGCGGCAATACGTAGCGCGTCTGCTTTAGTAAAGCCCGTATCAACCACCATGGCTTCGGTTTCGCCATACACCAAGGTTGAGTTTACGTGGAAGCTGTTACCATCCGCGTTATATACGTCTAAGTTCAAGGGTTCAGCATTATTGGCTGCCATTGCGCTGCCAGTCAGTAATAAAGAGGCGGCTAGGGTTTTTATCAATTTCATCGTCGTGCTCCGTTGTTTGCATTCGGTGTTGAGATGCTGTGCAGTTTACGGGCTCGACTTGTTCGAATATATAGCTAATAATTTACATCATTATTTCACAATTCGAGCATGTAAACGGGTCGTACCGCCTTACGAACGGCTGGCTCTTAAGCATAGATGAGATTGACATGGACACACTGACTGCAGCCCGCGTATTGATTGATGTCGCCCTTACGCAAAGTTTTACCGCCACTGCCGAGCGGCTCGAGATGTCGCGCCCCATGGTGACTCGTCATGTCGAAGCGCTGGAAGACTGGTTAGGCGTGCGCTTATTGCAGCGCACCACGCGCAAAGTATCGTTAACCTCCGCTGGCGAGCAAAGCTTGCCACAACTGGAACAATGGGTTGAACAAGCCAATGCCCTGACACAGCAATGGCAACAAGACGCGGGCTTGACCGGAAAAGTACGGGTGGCCACCAGTATGTCGTTTGGTTTTGCGCAACTGATCCCCGCGGTAAAGCCCTTTATGGCCGCTCACCCCGGGGTCGATGTAGATATTGAAGTGCAAGACAAGGCCGTCGATTTGATTGCGGAACGGATTGATATAGCCATCCGCATTGCATCCAACCCGGATCCTTCCCTAATTGGTCGTCCGATCGCCGCGTGTGATTCCGTTTTGGTAGCGGCACCGGATTATTTGGCGGCCCATGCACCGATCCGCTCACCGGAAGATCTCACCGCGCATAGCTGTCTCAGTTACAAGCAGTTTGATCGACCGATTTGGCATTTAGACAAAGGCGAGGAACACGCCGCGGTTGAAGTGCAAGGTAAGCTCTCAGCTAACGAGGCGACCACCTTACTCAGTGCTGCCATTCAGGGCATGGGCGTAAGCATGCAGCCGGTGTACCTGGCTCATAGTGCCATTGCGCGAGGTCAGTTGGAGGTCGTGCTCCCCGATTGGCAACCCAAGGCAATGGATATCTACGCCTTGTATCCGTCACGTCGCAACCAGCCACCGGCGGTGCGTGCGTTGCTGGATGCGCTGATTGCCCACTTCGCCAATCGCGAGTGGGCACCGGTTGCTATTTAGTCAGCAGAAAAAATTGAGTGATGAGAGGATAAGCGCGCAGGCTTAATCAGACGATTTTGCTCGCGCAGCATGATAACGCTGGGCTTTAACCAGCCATTTATCAAGCTGATTGGCAAAGGCTTGTTTTTGCTGCGGACCAAGCGGAGCAGGCCCACCTGTGTGCACACCGCTACTGCGCATAGTTTCCATAAAATCACGGATATTAAGCCGGGCGCGGATGTTTTCTTTGGTCAGCAATTCGCCGCGGGTGTTAATCACCGTCACGCCCTTTTCAATCACTTCATCCGCGAGCGGAATGTCTTGGGTGATCACCAAATCGCCCGCCTCTGCCTCGGCAACAATTTGGTTGTCCGCCACATCAAAGCCCTTTTCTACCTGACGTGAACTGGCGTAAGGCGACGGCGGTAAACGGATAAACTGGTTGGCAATAAAGGTGGCTTGAATGTGCGTTCGGTGTGCCGCGCGTACTATCATCTCGCGCATCGCGACCGGACAAGCGTCCGCATCTACCCATATTTGCATGCTGGTTCTCTTAGCGTTAGCGTCAATGCCTGCATTAAACCCCAATTCACCGCAAATTGAAACGTTACCCCTGCGCCGTATCCGCGTTTAGTACTGGCTTTACATCGCTTGGCTGCTCAGGCGCGCAGATATTAGGCTGTGTTGGCCGCCCGCTCTTAAACTGCTCTAGCCAAGACGTTAAGCATGGCATCACGCCATCTGCAAACGCTGCCTCCCCTTGCCACCAAACCCGTGCCAGCGTTAACCAGCGGTGACGCTCACTGTGTGCATTGGCGATGTTGTCGGTGCGCAGTAGACTGTGATCGGCCTTTTCAAACACACGCACGTGATAAAAAGACAGCGGCGCGTTAGCGAGCAGCTGGTGATACGTGGAAGCGGTTTTATCTGAGTCGACATAAGCATCCCGCGCACCAAACAACGCTAACGTGGGCACGTCGAGATCGATTAAATCAGCAGTCACATCCGAGGCCCAATTACGTTGTACAAATTGCCAAAAAGCCTCGCTCATGGGGGCGTTGTCATCCTGTTTTACGTGGTTTAGGTACTGCTGATACGACGCGCCGGATTGGATCAAGGCATCCACTGTCGCCTCGGCAGCTTGCTCAGCCGCAATAGCGGATTCACTGTATCCGGCGGCTAATCGCCGTTGACGTCCAGAATACTCGGATTGCGCCATCCAGCTGACTGCTCCACCGACACTGATCAGAAAATCGATGTTTTCGACTTGGTGCGCCACCTTAGTGATCACCCAACCAGCTTGACTAAAGCCCATCAACCCCAGCTTGCCATCCTTTAGCCCCAAGGTTTGGCGCAAATAGCGAATCGCCGCCGCGACTTCATCGGCCCGATCTTGCATCGATTGCGACCGCCAATCCCCGCTCGACTCTCCCACTCCCGGCTTATCCCAAGACAACGCACACCACCCATTCGCCGCTAACACTCGCCAGAGTGGGAGGTAATAACCAAACGCATCGGTCGGCACGTCACCAGAGCCATGCACAAACACCACACACTGATTCGGGCTCTCAGAACCTAAAGGTAAAATTAACTCACCCGTGAGCTGATTATCGCCTGTGTTAAAGTGAATGGCTTGACGCTTTAGCCCCGCGTTTGGGTCATCCATGGCTATCACCAAAAACGTGCCTATCAGCACCAGCGCTATCAAACCTCGCTTTAGCCACTTCATCCCCTTTCTCCTTCCACCCTATTACCGCTAAAAGGTGTATAAATAGCCGGTATTGAACGACCACAAATCGTCTCTATCAACAATAGGGCTGTCTGATACTTCATCGCCATAGTGGCGATAGCTCACCCCCAACAACAGATGATGCGCGCGGCCAAGCCTGTAATAGAGATTGAGGTCGGATTGAAGCATGCAGGTTTGATCAGGTTGATAAGTGGGTCGGCCAGCTTTGGCGTCTTGGGATGACACACCGACATAATAACGACTCACCGCGCGACCCACACAAGTCAGTGACACTTGAGGGTCAAGCACCCACGGGCCTTGTTCCATCGGCGCGCCATAGCGGCCCACCACCGCGCCACTGTTATGATTATCCGAGATATCATGATGGTAGCCGAGCTCAAAATAGCCCACCGACGTTATCCAGCCAGTGGTTAGATTAGCGGTATACACCGTATCGAGACTTTTCATATCTTTGAGGGTTTTGCTGTCACCGCGGGCGTGATCGCCAAACACATCGTCGCCCACGCCCGCCGACACATACCAGCTGTCGCCCTCGGCGAGATACACACCTAGGGTATCGTTGCGATAAAAAATCCCCTCCCATTGCGCCTCAACCACCAGCTCAATGTCTTGGTCATCTTCACCACCGAGATATATCGACGGCTCCGTATAGCCGACCAGGCCGACGGTCAGATAATTATCCGCGGACATACTGTCGGTTTGCGCATGCCCGGCCAAGGGCACCAAGGTCAAAACGAAACAGATAAGTGTGACAAATGGATTCACCGGCGATTCTCCATAATGGCGAAATAGTAACTGAGAGTTCGCCCTTATCTTGAAACAACCGGTATTAAGAAAACCTTAAGACTCTCCCGTCATTTTGTGCGCGGCTTCCCAATTGATAACCGCCCTCGCCATCTGAGCGTCGCACTGAAATTCAAAATGCCAGTTGAGCTGTCCGGCAATGCGCTCAACAAGCTGTAGGCCTAGACCAAATCCGATCTGATTCTCGTCCACGTCTGAATCAATAGGGTTGGCAATCGAAAACTGCCCGTTGGTGATCTTAATCTCAATCGCGCCGGGCGCACTGTAGGTGAGCGCATTGCGAATCAGGTTGGTACTCGCAATACGAAACAATTCCCTCTCAATAGAAATAGGATCACTATGATTATCGATATGGACAGTCACTGGCTTATGCGCAGCAAGATACGCCAGCTCATCCACGAGGGTAGCGCAGAGCGAGCCAAGGTCGACCTTTGATTGGCGAATCTTATCTGGATGTTGCCGTGCCAACCAAAGCAGTGATTCAGACAGTGCCATCATATTGGCGTTGGCACGCGAGGCGCGCTGCAAGGCCGGATAACTGGCATCCTTGTCATCGATACGCAGTGACAAAGTATCCAAGGATGCTTGTATAATCGCCAACGGCGTACGCAGTTCATGGCTGGCATGCTTTAAGAACTGCTGCTCCCGTTGGTTATGTTCACGCACCTGTTGCAGCGAGGCCATCAAGTGGTCGGCGATTTGGTTAACTTCACGTACCGAAAAGCGTACATCGATAGCTTGATCAGGGTGTGTTTTTACCCGCGCCGACCATGCCACCAACTCTTTGAGTGGCTTCAATGCATTGTTAAACAACAGCCCAATCACGGTGACAAGCACCAGCATAAAAGCGGTAATTAACACGCTAGCATCGGCCAAAGAGCGCTCGACAATCATGGCGGCTAATGCTTCGATTTTTTCTGCCGCTTCAAACTCGACCAAGTACAGGCCTTGGGATAGGTGCTGATCGGAGTACAACAAGTAGCCATACTCACGCGTTCCACTGTCATTAATGCGCTGAATTTCAATTGGATCATCGGGCTGTATCGGCTCTGAGGAAAACAAATCACGCACCGATGTCGGGATAGCCTGCCAATCTCGATACGCACTAACAGTGTTGCTTTGTGGCAATGGATAGTTAGGATCGGCGGCCAGCTTCTGCTCGAGTTTGATAGCATCGAGCCGCATGTAGTTTTTGCCTGCCTGACTGATTTGATAAAAGCTAAACACGGTGACAAGTGCCAACAACCCGATAAAGATCGCCACCGCCATGAACACAAGCTGGCGACGCGATTGTGCCGCGAGGCTTCGAACAGGGCTTTGGCTCATACCGGCGCGGCCTCAGAAAGGGACAAACCAATACCGACATGGGTGTGGATCAGCGTTTTAGCAAAGGGTTTATCAACCACTTTACGCAAATGGTGAAGGTGCACGTTAATGGTTCCTTGGCGCACATCATCGCTGGCCCAAATCGCCTCCTCAATATCGCTTTTGGACACCACAGTGGGTGAGCGGCGAGCGAGTAGCAACAGAATGTTCCAACCGATAGGGGTCAGCTTAAGCGGCGTATCACCGCGCGACGCGATATGCTCTTTGGGGTAAATCGTCAGATCAGCAATGGTGATACACTCTCGTACCGGTTGATGACGTCGATGCAAGGCCTGTAAACGTGCGAGCAACAACGGCATGGTGCAAGGTTTGACCACATAATCATCTACACCGGCGCGAAAGCCCTCAAGCTGGTCGGTGTCCGCACCGCACGCGGTCAGCATTAACACCGGGGTATCGATACCCTGCTCACGCAGCTCGCGACAAACCGCCATACCCTGAACGTTGGGCAGCATATTGTCGAGTATCACACAATCAAACGTCTGCTGGCTGGCAAGCTGGATCCCCGTTTCGCCGTTATAGGCAAAATCACAGTCGATATTATGCAGCTCTAAATATTCTGACATCGCTAAGCTGAGATCGTGGTCATCTTCAATGATGAGTATTTTCATGCGGCGTGCTCTTCTATCCGTGTCGTTTTTAATCTACACGAATCCATTGGATAAAATACACCCCACTCTATTGATCTCGTCCGATACAAAAAAAGCGCCCGCAGGCGCTTTCATCGAGAGACTATCATATGACTTACTTTAGCAATGCCAACACCGCATTGACGCAGGCTTCAGATGACACTGGATTTTGCCCTGTAACTAAGTTGCCATCAGTAACCACATACGGGGTAAAGTCATCCGCTTTCTCATAAAGACCGCCGTTTTCTTTGAGCATGTCTTCGACTAAAAATGGTACTACCTCGGTTAAGCCAACGGCAGCTTCTTCGCTATTGGTGAAACCAGTAACCCGTTTGCCTTTCACCAGTGGCTCGTCACGATCTGAACGCGTATGACGGAACACAGCAGGGCCGTGGCATACCGCACCAACGGGTTTGCCCTGATAGTAAAAGGTCTCAATCAGCTGACGAGATGTCGGGTCTTCTGCCAAGTCCCACAATGGACCGTGTCCACCGGGATAGAAAATCGCGTCATACTCATACGCATTCACATCGCTCAGCGTGACGGTGTTATTAACCATATCTTGCAACTCCGCATCGCCATCAAACCGACGTGTGGATTCCGATTGCGCATCTTCCGCTTCGCTGTTTGGGTCAATCGGCGCCGTTCCGCCTTTAGGGCTCGCGACCACAACGGTTGCACCTGCATCTTTAAACGCGTAGTAAGGGGTGGTGAACTCTTCAAGCCAAAAGCCTGTCTTGTGCCCCGTCTCGCCCATGGCATCGTGAGATGTCAGCACCATCAAAATTTTGTGTTGTTGCATCATCGCTCCTTGTTGTTTGACGCGTTCATTGACCGCTTTGCTATTCGGCAACCTTGTTACTAACGAAGTAAATCCCAGTTTTGATCAGTTGACGGTTTCTTTACTTTCATCGAATAACATTGACTTAAGCCTAGCTTAACAATGACACCACCCTCCTGTCTGCCGCTACAATGAGTACATCCATTAAGGGCAACGCCCTCATCACGTTTAAAGTAATCATGTATCGAACATGCAAAAGAGGTCATCATGAAAAAGGCATTTGTACTAGCACCACTCGCTCTTGTCGCTGTTTTAGTGGGCTGTGAGCAACAGGCCAATGACAAACCTGCAACCGAGACGCAAGTCGAAAACGCAGTAGAAAATGTTCAAGCTGGCGCAGAACAAGCAATGGATAGCGCCGAGAATGCGGTTGATGCAGCAGGCGATGCTGTCAACGAGATGGTTGATCACCACAATGCAAAACTATCACTAGATTGGAATGGCACGTATCAAGGTGTCGTCCCTTGTGCTGACTGCGAAGGTATCGAAACCAGCCTGACACTAAACGAAGATAACACCTATGTATTAACCAAAACTTATCTTGGTAAAGAAGGTGAGGCATTAAAAGAGGAAGGGACCTTCACTTGGGGCGACATGGGTACCATCGTCACCCTTCAAGGCCTAACCGACACGCCTAATCAGTTCTTTGTTGCAGAGAACCAAATCATCATGCTCGATATGAACGGTGAGCGTATCGACGGCGATTTAGCCGACATGTACGTGCTGAAAAAACAATAATCTAATGAGGGCCTGTGATATGCTGTTCTACCACATAGTACAGGCCCTCTATGCGGTTATCTACGGGTTTAAAGAACTCAACTATTATGGCTTAAATTATTGATCTCTTGGTCTAAGGGTTGTATTACTACACACTCTTACACACACCTCATCTCTTACACATTTGTTAAGTGAATATTGTCACCGAAATACCCACCACGATCAGACAGTTCAATATGATCTAACTTAACACCTTGACTTTACAATTAATTTACATTCACTCAAATGAGAGATTGATTCCAGAAAGTCCTTTGCCTTTATTTCTGTCCAATCAAAATTGATATATTCGGCGAATAAATAGTCAGGCTAGGAGTAAAACGTGGCCCATACCGCATACATAAAGATGATTGGAGAAACGCAAGGCTGTATCACCCAAGGTTGCAATACCGATGACTCCATCGGGCGAAAAGCGCAGATTTCACATACGGACGAAGCAACCGTTTTAGCCTGCAACTACTCGCTAGAAAAAGAAGCGGACGAAGTCAGAAAGACTCTCAGCGCTTTAACCATCACAAAGCCGATCGACAAGGCCTCGCCTCTTCTTGGCCTTGCTTTTTCAAAGCAAGAAAAGATTCAGTGTGAGATAAGGTTTTACAGAACCAATGATAAAGGCCACAACGAAAACTACTACACCATTGAGTTAGTTGATGCCGTTATCGCACACCTGTCGTTTAACCAGCCTCACGTCCTTATTTCCGGCGATGAAGATACGTCCGAGGACATTGCGCTTCGGTATAAAGATATCGTCTGGAAGCATAATATTACTGGTACCCAAGGCTACGAACGATGGGAATAAGATCTAAGCCCTCGTCTTACGACATTGCCGTTGTAAGAAAAGCTGGTAAAGGATTGACCATGCAAGCTACAAGCCTCGCTAATCGTCACATTCGAAGTGGGGTTTTGAAGAATCAATTCGTCAGAGATATTGATCGGTTTGAACAGTGCTTGGTTAATGACGTTGAGCGGGGCAAAAAAACCAAAGAGCAAGCTCTTACCGAAATGAAAAGAGAGCAGTCCAGCTTAATGGAACAGTCTTCGTTAATTGCCTCTAAAGGAATCGGTGTTATCGCTGGCGCCATGCAAGTAGCAGCAGGTGGGGCAATATGCATTTACTCTGCCGCATCACTATGCTCGATCGGCGCATTATTGGTGGCTCATGGGGCTAACAACATGTATGAAAACGGTAAATACTTTGTCGATGGCGAAGAAGACGCAACTGGCTTGGTGCGCGAAGCTTATCAAGGTGCCGCAGAATTTGCAGGATATCCTAAAAGCTATGGAAACATGGCCTACTACGGTGTCGATTTGGCCTTGTCGGGCTACGGAATGGTAGCAAAAACAACCACAGTAAAAGATGCCGACAAGGCTTATCAAATACTATCGAAGGGGACATCTCGCACTTGGACTAAGAGCAAAAATGCTAAAAGATTTAAGCTATTCAGGTATAGCTCTGAGGATTATTTGAGAGGTTATCAAGCCGCGAAGAAGAGCTCTCTCGCTACAGAAGTTGTTGCTGACGGTTTGACTATTAATGCTTTGCATGAAGAGGCTTCTAAGTGATTGAAAAATCTGTTTTCGTGCTAACTTCCATTGTTTTTGTTTATTTCTTAAAGAAGTTTAATGCATCGCCGTCGGAAAAAATCGTTTTCTTTTCCAAGTACGCACTGATGCTCCTTAGCGCAGGCCAGTACATGTCGATATTTTTTTACGGTGGTAAGGTAAAAGGCGGTTACGATGCCGGAGACATACTCTTTTTCAACGACAAGATAGTAGACGCTCTCCAGCTCCCTGGGTACATACAATTTTTTGCCTTAGCAACTGGTCTTTACCTCTGTATATTTTGTCACCCTAAGCACAAGAAAAACGTGTAAAGCATCCCATGCTTTGACAAGTCGGTTATTCATAGCCGGTTTTCTTAAGGAATAAAAAGCCCCGATCCGGTTAAGATCAGGACTTTGGCACGATGGATGCAAAATACCGCAGACGTTGTCATTGTTCAATATTAACGATAGTGTAGCAACCTCTGAAAGCTACTCACTATCTTCACGCTTTTCTTCTATCAGCTTTAATTCTGAAAAATCCTGAAGTGCATTGTATGACTCATTGAGTCGTGCAGAATCTTCCGTACTGAAGGTTTCATCATTGCTAGCTAAGCACGTCATAGAGCCACCTGCTGAATTGAATCGATGCACTTCCTTTATTGCTCTCGCCAAATCATTTTTAGCATTGTCATTCTTCACAAGGCCTTTCTGACTAAGCTTATCTATAACGCTATCAACTACCTCATCTTCCTTTTCGTTCAAACGCTTTTGAGCATCAGATAACATCTCCTCAAACTTTTCTTCATCAAAAAGCTCTTTGCATGTTTTTAACTTGTCTAAGCCAGATTTTAGTTCAGTTAAAGAAATCGCTAAGTCAGTGAGGGCCTTCAAGGCTTCACAAATCAGCTTCATTGCGGCCGCTCCTGCCAATATATCGACTATCAATGAGCCCTTATCTGCGTTAACCACAGAAAAGTCTTCAGCTGACTCATTTATCGCCATAGAAAAACCGCGCGCAATCATATTCCAACGCTTTGCCCACGTACTAAATTCGACAAGATTTTCAATCGAAGCTTCATGCTGGAAGGTTAAGCGTGTAAGAACTTTACCCTCTGGAACGTGTATAGGAGTAATAAACTCTTTCGGTACAATTTTGGGCAATGAGGATTGAACATGAGAAAATGCTGTTTTAGCTGACTGTAAGGACGTCAGATGCCTCTCTAACGTTGAAACAACGAAGCTTCGATCATTGTTCCTCATATCGAAGATATTGCTAAAATTCTCGTGAGCACCTTCTAATACTGCCGAGCTAATATTCATATGCGTTAAACAGGCCCTTTGATTCCCTGTTAACTCAGAGCAATTTATCTTAGTAATAGCTGATAACAAAACACTCACTTGATTAGTGATCGATTTTCTAATGGCAGACTCATCAATGATGTTCTTTTTTAAAAGAGTTATAATTTTATGTATGTGTTCGGCTATGCTGTTCTTTTGTACTTGGCTTTGATACCAAATAGATAATTCATGTATTTCATTTATTTGCATAACAATAACATTCCATTATGGGCAACAAAAGCAGGCACAAATAAAAGTAGATCGAAAAAAGCTAAATGATTCAACCCTTTCGCTATGGGCACCTATCATAACAGACCATTTGGTGTACATAGACCAGCGCCCTCTTGCTGAGAATCATTTATCAAGCAAAGAAAAGATAATGCATAGCACTATCAATACGAAAAAATACAAAATAGCAGGGCTGGGATTACCCTTCTTTGCTTCAGAAGCTAAGTAAGCATTGAACTCTTTCTTACTTTGTCTCCGCCCATGCTGTGTACCGACATTATGACCGTGCAGTAACACCTGACCTGTCGTAACATACTCTTTCGCTGATGATAGTGTTGGAAGAGGGCCGAGATCGTGCCCTCCTTCGCTATTAAGAACAAACCAGCTGGAGCCAATCTTAACTATGACTCTTCCATCTGAAACCTCGTAGTGCCCGGCCTCGATGCGTTTCACAGTTGTGTTGGCCATATCGTGTTACCAGTCGCTATTATTATCACTGGTTTCGATAGACACGAGAATTTCATCGCTAAAACTCAAAAGAGCGGGCTTGATTTTGTCCATATCACTTTGACTATTTACAGGACCATCGTATGCGGGGCTCATAATTCCAGAACTATACGATGCGGGCCAAGACAGCTTGATATTTGAGAAGCCAACCTTGAATTTCTCATTTTTCATATCGACTCGCATTGTGAAAGGAACCTTCCAATCACTTTTAGCTAAGCACTCCATTCCGCTACAAGGATAATCAATTGAGCCATTACCGATAATCAAACCATCTTCTTTAGAATCAAACTCTATTACGGCTTTTGCAGACTTGAAGTTCTCTGCTATCCAGATCTTCGTTGATGTGTAAATTTTCTCTTTTGAGTAACCGGGGACTTCAACAACTTTCTCAAAAGATCTATCTGCATCAGCAACGGGCTGTACGCTAGCGCAACCACTTAGTGTCAACAACGCACCAACTACCAAACCTAGACTTACTGACTTCACTTTTTTCTCCATCGTACTAATACTCTTTATACAGTAAAAAACACGATGAAAGCCTACCAGAGGACTGGCAGGCTTTTAATCAGAAGCAGCCTAAAATGTTAGATAATGCTTGTTTTTCTGTACTAGGTGACTAAAAACGAGTCATTATGCCAGCCGCTTATTCAACTCACGCACAACGTCGTCATGAACTTGATAGAGCTCAGACAGTATCAGCTCAAACTCCGGCTTTAACTCTATGCGCCATAGCTTGTCTGACACGCGCACGCCCATTTTGCGCAGATGATTGCGCACATTATCAGGCGTTATGCGCAGCCTGCTTTTCAGCATGCGCATCGAGTCGTGCACGCTCTGCCTCGACAAGCGCATTTAGCCGTGCAATTTCTCCCTGATAATGCTTTGCCTAAACTAGCTCGTCGCCGCCAGCTTCTGCTTCTCGGCTTTCGCTATGCTCAACTTGTAACCACGAATAAGCCTCCTGCTGCACTTGGCTTGTTCACTGTGAGCTTTCCATAGCAACTTCAACTTTCGCACTTAACCAGGCATCGGCGTACCATGAAACGCATCTATCGCGGTCACCACGATATGCTTGCCCCAAAAGACAAACTGATCGAACAGTTTATGGGTCAACTCTACGTATGCTCCTGAGTCTAAAGACCAGTACTAGGCTCATTTCGCGTATTTCGTACCCCTCTTCCCACACTTCCCGTTTCACTCCAACACTGCCTGTCTGCGCAAATTGGCAGTTTAGTGACAAAATTGTTTCTAACAAAACTTGACGATATTTCACTCTATGGTGTAACCCTTAACTAGAGGCGAAACAAAACCTTATCCTGTTGTGGAGAGCAGTGCGCCATTGTCGACAAATTAGACAATGAAAATCAGAGATGTACAGCTGTTCACACAAGCGAGCCTCCTCCGTTTGTTCGATAACAAGACCGAAAAACGGCACCTTTCTGTACCGGTAATCGCCTTTGATCCAAGTTCGATTACCGGTCAGTAGTACGTTTTAGTAGCGCCACAGTCGTGGTATTGGACAGGAGTCATGCGTATGAGCGACGTTGTATTGAAGTTTTCATACGAAGAATACAGCGCCCGTTTAGCGAAGGTTCGCTATGCGATGGAAGAGCATGAGATTGATACCTTGTTGGTCCATGACCCTTCAAACATGGCATGGTTAACAGGCTATGATGGTTGGTCGTTTTATGTGCCCCAATGTGTCGTGATCGGCGCGACAGGCGACCCTCTTTGGTTTGGTCGCATTCAAGACGCCAATGGTGCATTACGCACTGTCTACATGAGTGCAGAATGCATCACCTATTACCCTGACCACTACGTAATGAATCCCCCACTCCACCCGATGGAGTACTTGTCTAACTATGTACTCGCTGAGCGTTACTGGGATCGGGGGCGGATCGGTGTTGAGAAAGACAACTATTATTTCAGTGCCACCGCGTTTGAATCATTAAAAGAAAACCTCCCGATGGCAACCTTGGTCGATGCGACTGGGTTGGTCAACTGGTGTCGTGCGGTGAAATCCGATCAAGAACTGACCTATATGCACACCGCCGCCCGCATTGTAGAAAACATGCATCGTGTGGCCTTTGAAATGATTGAACCCGGTTTACCCAAACACCTACTGGTGGCCGAGATTAATAAGCATGCGGTAGTCGGTCATGACGGTCACTTCGGTGACTACTCAGCCATCGTCCCCATGCTACCCTCTGGCGGTGATGCCGCCGCCCCTCATCTCACGTGGGATGATCGTCCGTTTAAACGGGGAGAAGGCACCTTTTTTGAAATTGCCGGGGTGCATCGGCGTTATCATTGTCCGCTCTCTCGCACCATTTTCTTGGGCGAACCTGGCTATGAGTTCCTACGTGCAGATGAAGCCTTGCAAGCCGGTATTGAAGCTGGACTCGCCGTCGCCAAGCCCGGTAACACCTGTGGCGACATTGCCAACGCGCTCAATGATGCGTTGTTGCGCTATGGGTTTGACCGAGAAGGCGCACGGTGTGGATACCCGATTGGGCTGAGCTACCCACCTGACTGGGGCGAACGCACCATGAGCTTGCGCCCCAGCGATCAAACCATTTTGCGTGAAGGAATGACGTTCCACTTTATGCCGGGATTGTGGATGAAAGATTGGGGGATGGAAACCACAGAAAGCATTGTGATCACCCGAGATGGCGCGCAAACACTGTGTGATTTGCCCCGTCAGCTTTTTATCAAGCACTAGCGGCACCTCTCAATCAATTCAGTATGGGCACAGCCATTGTGTCCTTTTCTATTCAGCCAAGTGGGTATTTTTGGCTACACTGATAAAGTGATGATTTAACATCAAACTTTACTGCGACAAGCCGTATAACATGCCAAGACACATCACAAGGAGAGGTTATGGAGCCTACCGCGATTGAAGCCACCGTCGATTTCCATGCCGATGGCGTGCAACACGGCTTTCTTAAACTGCCTCACTCGCACGACCAGTCGGCTTGGGGCTGTGTCACCATCCCCATTACCGTGATCAAAAACGGCGAGGGAAAAACAGCACTGCTGACTGGCGGTAATCATGGGGATGAATATGAAGGGATCACCGCGCTGCTCAATACCTGCCATCAACTGATGCCAAGTGATATTAAAGGGAGAGTGATTATCTTACCCATGATGAACGCGCCGGCCGTGATGGCAGGCACACGCACGTCACCTTGGGATCAAGGCAATATGAATCGCGCGTTTCCCGGCTCCCCCACTGGCAGCGTCACCGAGCAGATCGCGGATTACTTCACTCGCTATTTGATCCCACAGTGTGATACGGCACTTGATATTCATTCGGGTGGAAAAACCTTAGATCTTATTCCCTATGCCGCGTCTCACCGTTTAGAAAATCTGCAACAAGCGGAAGCCTGTGCAGAGGGCGCGCGCTTGTTCGGTGCACCTTATCAAGTACAGACCACCGAAATGGATGCCACTAGCATGTACGACACCGCAGTAGAGCAACAAGGCAAGATTTTCGTCACCACCGAGTTAGGCGGCGGTGGCACCAGTACACCGGAATCAATCGCAATCACCCAGCGTGGTATTCATAATTTCTTGGTCTTTTCTGGCGTGTTGCAAGACGACTATCGCCATCCCCCTGTGCCTCCCATCGCTCTGGAGTTGCCTGACAAACATTGTTACGTCCAAAGCGAACATGCCGGCATCATTGAATTCTGTGTACACCTCGGCGATCCCATCAAACGTGGCGATTTGATCGGTAAAGTACATAACATCGAACGGACAGGAACAGAGCCCGTCCCTTACTATGCCGAGCGTGATGGCATTTTACTGGCTAAGCGCCACCTCGGTCGTATTTACATGGGCGATACCTTTGCCGTCATTGCTGAGCCTGTTTAGTGGAGACGCCATGAAGTTAGACAAATTTGATATAAAAATCCTTCAAATCCTCCAGCAAGATGGAAGGATCACCAAGTCTAACCTTGCCCAAGCGATCAATTTATCGGTCAGCCCATGTTGGGAGCGTGTCAAACGCCTCGAGCAAGCAGGGATCATTGAAGGTTATGGCGCGCGGATTAACCCTGATGCGGTAGTGAAGTTAAATACCGTGTTAGTCGAAATCACGCTTGGCCAGCACGATGTCGACAGCTTTCAACGCTTTGAGCGCGCCATGCAAGCCTGTGAAGATGTGAAAGAGTGCTGGGCCACAGGTGGGGGGATAGACTACATTGTTCGGCTTGGCGTGACCGATATTGACTATTACCAACGGCTTATCGACAACTGGTTGACTGACAACTTGGGCATAAAACAGTACTACACCTATATCGTCACCAAGCAAGTCAAACGCCCTGCGTTGACGTTACCACTCGAAACACCGGATATCGCCGCCAATAACTATTGATAAATATATAATTTAGTGATTCTTTCCGGACTAACATTTAACTTTTTAGCAACATAAAAGCAACTGTTTCATGATTACTTGATAAGTCTATCATTCTAGACATAGCGATTACACGACTCACGTCGGCTTAACTAGCCTCTATCGGGAAGACATTGATGTCTTACTCACTCACTGTAGATAGAGGATAATAATGAATAAGTCAGTTATGCTATCCGTCAGCGTTGCGCTTCTTAGCGGCATGGCGCTCCCCGTATCAGCGGCAGACACACTTCCAACTCCCGCTCCCATTAACATCGCAAGCCAGTACAGCCTCCAAGCCGATTTAGCGCCTCCAAAAACATTTCGTGCTACCGCACTCGGTGAAACGTATCAAAACAGCATAAAAATACATCAAGCAGACGCCGCCTTCGTCAAGGTACACTTCGCACAGTTTTCACTGCCTGATGGCGCTTATGTCGATGTGACAAGCGCCGATGGGACTGAGAGCTACCGCTATAGCAATCAAGCCAATGGCAAACGCACATTTAATCCCACTCAGGGTGACGACGGTGTGACACAGTTTTCGGCCATGTCAGTCCACGGCGACACCGCAATTGTGACGCTCGTCCTTCCCACAGGCACCCAATGGCAACCTCAGCATGCGCTACGTGTCGATCGTTACCAAGCGGGCGATCCGGAAAACCTGATGGAGGCAGCCCAAGACGTGGGCACCCTATCGACGTGCGGAATCAACGAGCGTAAAGATGTGGCATGTTGGCAAGATAGCCATCCAGAGGAATATGAACGCAGTCGCCCTGTCGCACGCTTGCTTATGAATGGCAGTGGCTTGTGTACTGGCTGGCGCGTGGGGCCAGATAATCATATGTTCACCAACAACCACTGTGTTGAAAGCCAGTCTGAGCTGACTAGCACGGAAATATGGTTTAATTATCAGCGTCCAAGTTGTGGCAGCGGCACCATCAGTGACATCGTTAAAGTCACAGGGGATCAGCTACTCAAAACCGATTATACCCTCGACTACACCCTGTTCAGCGTCAATGACTTCGCGCGAATTGCCCAGTTTGGTTATATGGGTCTTGATGTACGCATGCCACAAGTTGGCGAAACCATCTTTATTCCTCAACACGGCGCCGGTAACCCGAAAGAGCTTGCCATTGAAAGTGACCAAAACAATGGTGGGATTTGCCAGATTGATGTCGCAGCAACCAATGGCCGAGGCACAAATACAGATGCGGGTTACTTCTGTGACACCACAGGCGGTTCATCAGGTTCTCCGGTGCTGGCAAGCAGCAGCCGCAACGTGATTGCCCTCCACCATTTTGGTGGTTGTGAAAACCAAGGGGTACGGATTGATAAGATCTGGCCTCAAGTCGCCAGTGAATTTAATAATGTTCCACCACAAGGGGATCATCAAGCCGGTGGCGCGCCTATGGCGGTCTTCAACGGTCAATGTACTGCACTTGGCTGTGCGTTTGATGCCAGTGGTGCAAGCGACACAGACGGGCAAATCGTGAGCTATCAATGGGATTTCGGTGATGGCTATCAAGGTAGCGGTGTCACTGCATCCCATCAGTACGGCACCTCAGGCACCTATTCCGTCACCCTCACGGTGACCGATGATCAAGGCCTTACCAGCTCTGCGAGTAAAAGTTTCACGGTGGGCAGTGACAACGACTACCCTAAAACCGATCTCAGTGGCGCTAGCAGCAGTTGGCAGCATTTCGTATATACCGCACCGCAAGCGGGCACTGCCACCATTCGTATGTATGGCGGAACCGGCAATGCGGATTTATACGTTGAAAAGGGCACCAAGCCAGATCTCAACCAGTTTAGCTGTCGTCCTTACACCAGTGGTAACAATGAAACCTGCAGCCTTGATGTCAACGCGGGCGATGAAGTGTTTATTGGTATTCGAGCCTACCGTGCCTTTAGTGGCGTCACCCTCGATGTAAACCAGTAATCACTCCTTCCTTAGGCGCACCCTGCGGTTGGTGCGCCTAACTTTTAAATACCGGCGTCTTCTATATCGCCATTTATCACGCGCAATGGGTGTTTTTGTTATCACCAGAAAATTTTCTTCCGCCTTTCCCTCGTTTCAGAAAAAATTTTGCCGTTAGACAGTTCGAACAGAAAACCTGTCGCGGACACTTTGCATACAGTAAATGAAGGCAAACGCTGATAGGCAGCGTCGCTGCTTTACGATGAGGAGGGAGTATGACCGTATTCCAATCAC
Organism: Salinivibrio sp. SS2; assembly: GCF_001722075.1. NCBI lineage: Bacteria > Pseudomonadati > Pseudomonadota > Gammaproteobacteria > Vibrionales > Vibrionaceae > Salinivibrio > Salinivibrio sp. SS2. Next base: position 61,597 of record NZ_MEBP01000066.1, read on the forward strand.
GCGATCTTAACTACACAGGTACCGCCGCAAATGCTCTGCGTCACGACGTGGCCGGTAAAGCAAGTTCAGATGTACTCGCGTATCTCGACGATCAGCGTTTATTTCGACAGCTCGCCTACTGCAATGGTAAGTGGGTGAACGGCGACGCCGATACGCCCGTGATGAATCCAGCCACAGGAGAAATTCTGGGCTACACCGCCTCGCTGAGCGCTGCACAAGTCAATCAAACCATCGACGATGCGCAAGCGGCGTTTCATCTGTGGCGTGCGGAGTCGGCCGAAACCCGTGCGGAACGCTTAATGCAATGGCATGACTTAGTGATGGATAACCAACACGATCTCGCGCATTTGATGGTGCTCGAGCAAGGCAAAACACTTCGCGAAGCCGAAGGCGAAATTGCCTATGGTGCGTCTTTTATACGTTGGTTTGCAGAAGAAGCAAAACGTGTTTACGGCGACACTATGCCAAGCCATATTCCTAACGCTCACCTTGCGACCTTGCGTGAACCCATTGGCGTTGCCGCTTTGATCACCCCGTGGAATTTTCCCAGCGCAATGATCACTCGCAAAGCGGCAGCCGCACTCGCCATTGGCTGCAGCATTATCGTTAAACCCGCGGAAGAAACGCCCTTCTCCGCCCTCGCATTGGCCGAGCTTGCGGAACGCGCAGGGATCCCAGCCGGTGTCTTTAACGTGATCATGGGTGATGCCCCCATGGTTTCAACTCAGCTGTGTCAAAGTGACAAAGTCAAAGCGATGAGTTTTACCGGCTCAACCCGTGTCGGCCGTCTGCTGCTCGAGCAAAGTGCTCACACGGTGAAAAAGTGCGCCATGGAGCTTGGCGGCAATGCGCCCTTTATCGTTCTGCCAGACATGGATATTCAGCAAGCGGCACGTGCCGCCATCGATGCGAAATTCCAAACCTCAGGACAAGACTGCCTCGCCGCAAACAAAATCTTGGTGCCACGTGACAAGTACCAAGCCTTTGTCGATGCCTTCGCCGCATTAATGGACGAACTTGAAGTGGGTAACGGCTTGTTGCCCAGCACCGATATTGGTCCATTAATTTCCTCTCGCGCGGTGGATAAAGCGCAAGCCTTGGTGGATGACGCCATCGCTAAAGGTGCCACCGTGATTGGCGGTAAGCTTAACCCAAATCTCGGCGAAAACTTCTTTGCACCCACCCTAGTCACCAAAGTGACATCCGATATGTTGGTGTATCAAGAAGAAACCTTTTGCCCTGTGGCCGTGGTCATTGCCTATGATGATCTCGACCAAGCCATTGCCATGGGCAACGACACCGAATACGGCTTAGCCGCCTATGTCTACGGCAATGACATTCGTGATATTTGGCGCTGTCTGCGCGGTCTTGAAGTCGGCATGGTAAGCGTCAATTCAGTGAAAATGACCGGACATCCCATTCCCTTTGGCGGTGTCAAACAATCAGGCTTAGGGCGTGAAGGGAGCCGTTACGGTATCGACGAGTTTAGTGAAATTAAATACTACTGTTTGGGTGGCCTGCCCACCGTGAGCGGCAGCTAATTAAGGTTTGCGTAAGGATAAGGAGACTGATCATGCGTCCAGAAACGAAAGCTTTGTTGGAAAAAGACAGAAACACCGTCTTCCACGCATCAACACACTTGAAGCAGTACGCCCACGGCGAAATGCCTGGCCGAGTGATTGAGACAGGTAAAGGGATTCGTATCACTGACTCAGAAGGTATTGAGCTGATTGACGGGTTTGCGGGCTTGTATTGCGTGAACATTGGTTACGGCCGCGAAGAAATGGCCGAAGCCATTTACGAGCAAGCCAAAAAGCTCGCGTACTATCACACCTATGTGGGCCACACTAACGAAGCACTGGTGACCTTGTCTGAGCGACTTATCAAGATGGCGCCGGGCATGAGCAAGGTGTATTACGGGATGTCAGGCAGTGACGCCAATGAATCACAAATCAAGCTGGTGTGGTACTACAACAACGCTCGCGGCAAACCCGAGAAAAAGAAAATCATTTCTCGCGATCGCGGCTATCACGGCTCCAGTATCGCATCCGGGTCGTTAACAGGGCTTCCCTTGTTCCATGCGCATTTTGATCTGCCCATAGAGCGTATCAAACACACCATGGCACCCTACTATTATCGTCGTGAAGATAGCGGCATGACCGAGCCTGAGTTTGCACAACATTGTGCCGATGAACTCGAGAAAATGATCCTTGCGGAGGGCTCTGATACCGTCGCCGCGATGATTGCCGAACCCGTGCTTGGCACCGGAGGTATCGTGCCGCCACCAGAAGGTTACTGGACCGCGATTCGCAAGGTGCTGGATAAGTACGACGTTCTGCTGATCGCCGATGAAGTGGTGTGTGGCTTTGGCCGTATTGGTAGTGATTTTGGCTCGATTTACTACGATATGAAGCCTGATCTGATCACCGTTGCCAAAGGGTTAACCTCCGCCTATCAGCCCCTGTCTGGGGTGATGATCGGTCATAAAGTGTGGGATGTGCTGGAAGACGGTACCGATGCATGGGGGGCCATTGGTCACGGGTACACCTACTCTGGACATCCACTGGGCGCAGCCGCCGCGCTATGTAACTTAGACATCATCGAGCGCGAAAACCTCACCCAAAATGCTGCAACCACAGGTGAATACCTGCAAATGAAGATGCAGGCCGCTTTTGCGGACCACCCACTGGTTGGCGATAGCCGCGGGATTGGTTTGCTCCATGCGCTCGAATTCTCGCCCGATCGCGCCAATCGTAGCCACTTTGACCCTAACCTGAAAGTGGGACCACAAGTTGCTGCCGCGTGCTTGGAGCAAGGCTTAATTGCCCGTGCGATGCCACACGGCGATATTCTCGGCTTTGCGCCACCTTTAGTGGTGACACCCAACGAAGTTGATGAAATTGTTGCCAAAGCAAAAGTCGCGGTCGATAAGGTGATGGATAAACTCGTCACCAGCGGTCAATGGCAGCCGAAGTAACAGAACGTCACCACCACTAAACGAAAAAAAAGCGCCGATAATCGGCGCTTTTCTATCAATTGCGTATACCACGCTTAGCTTGCTGTCGCAGGCTCTAGCGCAAGATTCGCTTCTTTCTCTTTTTGCATTCGCATCACCGCTATTGGGCCGGTAATGAAAGTAAACGCAATCAAGAAAGAGACAGGCACAGCTGTAATCACGATGAACGACTGCAACGCATTCAAGCCGCCTTCACCTGCCAGCAAGAGCACACCGGCTACTACGCCCATAACAATCGCCCAGAATAGACGATGCGCGCGTGTCGGTTGATTGTCACCAGAGACCGCCATCGCAATGGAATACGCCATAGAGTCACCTGTGGTCGCCACAAAGGTGGTAGTCAACAGCATAAAGGCTGGGATCAATACCACGCTGTACGGCAATTGGGATAGCGATGCAATCAAGATCGCCGGCAAACCCGCGTCCGCCATCGGGCCGGAAATGCTACCCGGAGACTGCAACTCATAAAAGATACCCGTACCGCCCAGTACCGAGAACCAGAAGTTAGTCGCAATCGGTGCACAAATCGCAACAGCAAAGATCAGTTCACGAATAGAACGGCCTTTCGAGATGCGTGCAATAAAGATGGCCATCATGGGTGCAAATCCAATGAACCAGCCCCAGAAGAACCATGTCCACCATGCATTCCAGCTGCCGTTATCGGTGTTGAGTGCCAGCGTGTGCATGTTATTGAGGTAATAGCTAAAGCCAGCACCAAACTGCTCAAAGATAAAACCCGTTGGACCCAGTACGATCACAACCGCAAGCAGCACGGCCGCACCAATCACATTCATCCGGCTTAACCATTGCAGACCTTTATCCATTCCCGTAAAGGCAGAAATAGAGTAAATCGCCACGACCGCGGCCAAGATCAGCATTTGCATCGACATGGTGTTCTCGATACCGACAAAGCTTTCCAAGCTGTAACCCAACTGGGTGGCAAGGAAGCCAATCGGACCAATGGTGCCCGCCGCAACGGCAATGATAGAACACGCATCAATCACAGAGCCTAGCCAGTGATTTTCTAGCTTGTCACCAAGCAACGGGTATAGCAGCGCACGAGGACGCAGACGCACGCCTGCTTGGTGGTGGGCATACATCAGCACGATGGTCGCCAAGGTACCCAACACTGCCCAAGCCAAAAAGCCCCAGTGGAAGAAGCTTTGGCTTAACGCAGGGGCGACCGTTTGCATCGCGCCGGCTTCCATCTCGCCTAGCGCCGGAGGTGGCGTCATAAAGTGGTAGATGGGTTCAGCCGCTGACCAAAAAACACCGCCGCCCGCCAGCAGCGTACACATGATCATCGCAACCCAGCGGAAACGGCTCATTGAGACGGTATCGGTGGCGCCCAGTTTCAACTTACCAAATTTACTGCCGCCAATGGCTAGCGCCAGCACGAAATTGATCACCATTAGCCACTGCCACCAGTAACCAAAAAGGTTGGCAGATTCAGCAAACAGCGACTGAATCACAGTGGAAAAATGTTCGAGGTCAAACAGGGCAAAGGCAAGGAAGAGAGCGACAAAGCCGATAGTAAAGACGGCAACAAGTCGATCGTTATTTTGTGTAGATTTAAGCATTAGTTCGCTCACAAGGTGTGTGAGGGGCGGCACTCTATCAGTGTGGCGAACGAATGACCAGCATAAATTGCATCGAACACTAACGATAAAAACGTGACAGACATCACCTATTCAGCCGTGGTGCGGGCTGAATAGGTTTATGACATTTTTATTAACTGCGCAAAATTCGACCCGCTAAGCCGGCTCTTTGTCTGACGCCTTACGCGATGACTTGCCGGTTTCCAAGATCTTCTTATGCAGTGTCACTGCAGCACGATACAACTTGGGGTGAACCTGCGTATCGGTTTGCTTTGCGCGATTACACTTTGATATCACGGCTGCAGTAATACAGGCTGCAACCTTGAGCTGTCCAAGTTGAAAGGCATAACTTGCGGTTTTAATCGCCATAAACACAGATTGATCACTGTACTTATAATTGCGTGCCGCAAACTTTTCAAAGCGGAGAAAATCCTTGTGATAATTTTTTAAAATGCGATTAACGTGGCGGTCGTAATAGTTCTTGTACTTGGCGTAACTGCCTTTGCGGTTACTGGCCATGATGTCCCGAACCCAGACAACTGACTGCAGTTGTTCTTTTTCGAATAAGCCACTCAGCCAGGCAAACATGCTACCTCCATACTGCTAGCTTAACGGCTCATTCTACTTATTTCGTGCTACTAAGCTACGGGAAGGTGCAAATAACCCCTTGATTGGTCGTTATTTAATCAGTTTTGCGAGGCGCAGTGAGCAATAAACGATGGAAGAGTCGGGAAAGGAGGGCGCGAGGACCCCTCGTGTTGAATGAACGATTCACTACGCGCGGGTGTTAATGGTAATCGTATAAGTATCCTCTGCCGCCGGTAACATGTGCAAGATTTGCTCGCCGAGATCGGGGTGCGAGAGCAAGTAATTACCTTGTGGAAAGCGGGTATCCTCTGGGCCTTTCAACACTAAGCTAAAGTTTTCCACCAATTGATCGTCAATGGTTTCACCGTTGCCCTCATGCTCATCAATACGGATTAGGGTCATCGCATATTCCGTGTCTGTGCCATCAATCAAAGTAATGGTTTGATCGATAAGCGCTTTAACGTGCTGACAAGATAGTACATTCATAACACCTCCCTGCGACCCTAGACAGGGTTCGTGAGTCTCTTTATCTATCTACCTGTAAATAAGGTTAGAATAAAAATTCGTCAATGCACAACAGCTTAGCAAATTTTCTGCACATTTATCGAGCAAAGCCTCTGTTCAAGACATTACCCCGTCCCAAAAACACAAAAGGCAACCCTATGGTTGCCTTGTTGCTTACGGTTGGACAAATTAACTGCGCGTTTTGACGCTACGTGCTTTATCCGTTTTTGATTTGTAGTAATACCACAAACGTCTACTTTTATTGTGCATCGAACACCTCTCCTATCAGATTAATGAACGATATTTATCGCTATGGTTATCGCACTCGTTCAGCAATAGCACGAACAGTGCGGAACTTAATAAGCACTCGAGATGAGCGCTGAAGCGCGATGATTCAACTGTCAGCCCGAACACCTTTGTAGGGCATTGCTCGTCTACTAAATGGGGAGTGGACACACCGCCACCCTTCTGTCGTAAACGTAAAGTGTTGAAAATCACGTTATCTCTATTCTTATTACAAATACTTGCATAAAGCAACCTTGTTCACGATTGCTCAACAGAATAACTCACTGCGACGTCGGGAAAGCTTGCTATGAGAGGAAGTGTGCTTGCGAAACAGTTGGGCATCCTTTCGGCAGCCCAGCCTAATAAAAAGCCGCTCAATTGAGCGGCTTAGCGGATGGATTCCTTTGTTGGTCGTTGGTCAATGAAACTTGTTGTTGCACTGCCCCGCTTGCTCACTATGTTGAGCGTCCTAACCGCATGGTCTTGTGTTCAAATGCCTGGCTGGCGGCAAACAAGGTGTCGTCATGGGTTCCTGACATCAACGGGGACTTCACTCTTTTTGGCGCGTCACTGCGCGCTGATCATTTACCAAATTGTGTGTCAGCTCGGCTGACAATTTCAGTAAAGCACACTTTTGACACTGTGCCTCGGCGTGCCGTTCAAATTGTGAACAGAGTAATAAATCCGACATAAACTGCGATTTCGCACAGCATACCGGCCCAATTTATGCCGCCGTTCGACACCAAAAACAAAAATGTTCCCCCATTACTAGACGACCGGTCTAATCTTGATTATGCTAATCGACATGAAATCGAGCAGCACTCATGAAACGACCAGTCATAACGCGACCCACCAGCACCTGTTGGAAACGGGCGTGAGCGTCATGGCACAATTTGGTTTTAGCGGCGTTGGCCTAAGCGCCATCCTCAAACAAGCGGGCGTACCCAAAGGGTCTTTTTATCACTACTTTGCGTCGAAAGAACAATTCGGCCAAGCCGTGTTAGACCACTATTTTGCTTGCTACATTGCGGATGTGAATCGCTTACTGACAGATAGCTCGCTCTCTCCCATTGCACGTGTGCACAGCTACTTCAGTCGCTGGCAAGCACAATACTGTAGTTTGGATCCGGTGCCAACGTGTTTGGTCGTCAAGCTGAGTGCAGAAGTTGCGGACTTATCTGAGCCAATGCGGCTGGCACTGCGTGATGGCACCGATCAACTGATTGGTTGCTTGGCGACTACGCTCGCTCAAGCCAGCGATCAGTTTAATAGCCAAGCGGCGCTGACCACCGCGACAACTTTATATCAATTGTGGCTCGGCGCAAGCTTACTGACCAAGCTGCATCGTAACGACAGTCATCTTACGCAAGCGATGACCATCACTGAAGAAAAGCTCGGGCTGATCGATTAATCCTATTGTGCTCTATACAGCACGTCAGTAACCAACAACTGAACATTGATGCGTGGCGGTAACACAAGTTACCAACCCACCATCAACCCGAAACCCGCCAAGGCGGGTTTTTAACCGGCACCCTCTAGACGACCGGTCTAATTTAAATAAACGCTTGATACCATCAGGCACAACAAAAGGAAGGATGAGCAATGAACAACTTTGAGTTCTACAATCCCACACGTATCGTTTTTGGCGAAGGTAAGATTGCCGAGCTGGATCGGCTCATCCCGGCCGATGCCAAAGTACTCGTGTTATTCGGCGGCCAAAGTGCACGAAAAACAGGCACCTTGGATGAAGTAGAACAAGCATTGGGTCAGCGTCAGTTTGGCCTGTTTGGTGGTATTGAACCCAACCCACGCTTTGAAACCTTGATGAAAGCGGTCGAGAAAGTGAGTGCTGAAGGCTATGACTACCTTCTCGCCGTGGGCGGCGGCTCAGTGATCGATGGCACCAAGTTCGTTGCCGCAGCCGCGAAATATGACGGCGACGCATGGGATATTCTCACCAGCATGGGCGGTAAAGTAGAAGCGGCACTGCCATTTGGTACCGTGCTCACCTTGCCGGCAACCGGCTCTGAGATGAACAAAGGCTCGGTAGTGACCCGTGAGTCAATGCAAGCCAAACTACCGTTTATGAGCGAGCTGGTGTTCCCTCAGTTCTCGGTATTGGATCCGGTGAAAACCTATACTTTACCGATTCGCCAAGTGGGTAACGGCGTGGTCGATGCGTTTGTTCATGTCGTGGAACAATACCTGACCTACCCAGCCAATGCGCCGGTACAAGACCGATTCGCCGAAGGCTTACTACAAACCCTCGTCGAACTTGGCCCACAAGCGCTGGAAACACCAGAAGACTACAACGTACGTGCGAGTCTGATGTGGACAGCCACCTTGGCGCTTAATGGTTTAATTGGTGTAGGTGTCCCGCAAGATTGGTCAACTCATATGCTCGGCCATGAGCTGACCGCCCTGCATGGTTTGGATCACGCACAAACCCTTGCCGTGGTGCTGCCTGCAATGCTCAATGAGAAGTTTGAGCAAAAACAAGCCAAGCTCGCACAATTTGCTAAACGTGTTTGGCATATTGACCAAGGCAGTGACGCCGAAAAAGCGCAGCAAGCGATTGAGAAAACACGCGACTTTTTCGAGCGCATGAACGTGAAAACACGCATGAGCGATTACGATCTGGATGAAACCGCGATTGAGCCCTTGATTGAAAGCCTGACTCAACACGGTATGACCCAACTCGGTGAACATGGCGATGTGACGCCGGACGTTTGCCGCCGCGTGCTTCAAGCCGCGCTGTAATCGCCGTTTTATTTCATGATGAGGCGCGCTGATCTAGCCGCCTCTTTTCCCATCATCAAGGGAGGAATCCATGTCAGCATTAACAAATCAACGTTTTGTTCTCGCATCACGCCCAGTTGGCGCACCCACTGCCGAGAATTTTCGCTTAGAAGAAGTCGCCATTCCCGCTCTGGGTAACAAGGATGTACTGATTGAAAACCATCACCTATCGATTGACCCTTACATGCGCGGTCGAATGAGTGATGCCAAATCGTACGCAGAACCCGTGGCGATTGATGGCCTGATGGTCGGTGCCACCGTAGGTAAAGTGTTGGAATCTAACCACGCCGATTATCAGGCGGGTGATTGGGTATTGGCTTACAAAGGCTGGGAAACCCATTCCGTGGTCGATGGCGATACCTTGCTTAAACTTAATCCTGATCTCGCACCGGTTTCATACGCGCTTGGGATCTTGGGGATGCCCGGCTTCACCGCCTACATGGGCTTATTAGATATTGGCCAGCCTAAAGAAGGCGATACCCTTGTCGTCGCCGCGGCCACTGGCCCAGTCGGTGCGACTGTCGCACAGATTGGTAAACTAAAAGGCTGCCGCGTAGTCGCGATTGCCGGTGGCGAAGACAAATGCCAGTACGCCCGTGAACACCTCAGTGTCGATGCCTGTATCGATCATAAAGCGGACAACTTTGCCGAGCAGCTTGCCGAAGCCTGCCCACAAGGCATTGATGTGTACTTTGAAAACGTCGGCGGCAAAGTATTTGATGCGGTGATGCCACTGCTTAATACCGGCGCACGTATTCCCGTTTGTGGCTTGGTATCTCAATACAACAACACCGCCCTGCCAGAAGGCCCAGATCGTCTTTCGCAACTAATGGGCACCATCTTGGTCAAGCGCTTAACCGTGAAAGGTTTCATCATTTTTGATGACTACGCGCACCGTTACCCAGAGTTCGCTCACGACATGGCTAAATGGGTCGGCGAAGGCCAAATCCATTACCGTGAACACGCGGTGGATGGCTTTGAGCAAGCGCCTCAAGCACTGATTGATGTACTCGAAGGCCGCAACTTCGGCAAAATGGTGGTCAATATTAAATAAAGCCCGCTCTATCTTCGTCATACCGAAAACCCTGCCTCCCCCTTAGCGATGGATAGCTAAGGGGGTTTTTTATACCCGAGTACAGTGCTGACCCCGCGTATTTCTTTGGCATTACACATGCCATCATCACAAAGCCTAAGCAGCCAACTACACTAAAGGAACGACTCGACTATCGTCAGCACGATTTGGCAGGGCTGGTCGCAGGTGCTTGGTTTTTATCTGCGTCAGCTGAGAAAAGAGGATGTATCAACAATGGCCAAACCCGCTCTCATGATCCGTCATCAGATTACCCTCGGATTCGCATTGGTTCTGGTGTTGGCGCTACTAACTATTTTTGCGGTGCTCGAGTGGAAAGTAAAACCCGATCTGATTGAGCAGCGACAAGAGCGGATCAGCCTCAACCAATATGCATTAATCGACTTGCTCGATGCCAAACTCGGACAGATCGAACTCTTAACCAGTTCGATCGCCTTAAAGGGCACCAACCTTCCCAAAAACGAAGCGCTATTCCGCAGCCTCTTTCCTCCACTCTTTAACAATCATGGCGATCCTACCATTGCCGGTGGTGGGATCTGGCCGGAACCCAACACCTTCACACCGGGCGTAGAACGACGTAGTTTTTTTTGGGGCCGCACGGGGCCCGATATGGAATACTATGATGATTACAACGATCCTGATGGCAAGGGCTACCACAATGAAAGCTGGTACTTAGTAGGCAAACAGGCGCCTATCGATCGCTGCAGTTGGTCTAACGCTTATATTGACCCTTTTACCAAAGAGCCGATGATTACCTGTACCGTACCCATGAAAGAAAATGATCGCTTCGTTGGGGTGGCAACGGTCGACATGAGACTGGATGGCATTGCCGACATACTGGCTCGGTATGGCAAAGAAAACGACGGCTATGTGTTCGCTCTGGACGCCAATAACAAGGCGATAAGCTTTCCCGAATCGGCGGTAACATTTAATCCTTATCGAAATACCCTGCGAACGGCTACCGAGTTAGAGCAGGAACTCCCTTGGCTCCAAGAAGCACTGCAAGCAAGTCAATTTCTCCAAGATAGTCAACTGATTACGATAGAAAGCGATGGCGTGCTAAACGAAGCCGCCTACGTTCATATTATTAAATACCCTCAAACCAATTGGGTGATTGGTCTTGTCGTGCCCAAAAGCAAAATGACCGCGGCGGCTGACAGCATGGGACTGTTCCTGATGTTTGCCATTGGCGGACTATTGCTTGTTGTGGGGATTATCGCCGCCATTACTGCCCGGAATCTACTGGATAAGATTCAGCAAACGACCACACAGATTTGGGAGTTGATAGACGGGGAAACCACTCAAGAGTTGACGGTCGACAACATGAACGAAGTAGGAGAGCTGCGCCATGCAGTGAATGCCTATGGTGATAAACTCAAATCACTATTAACCCGTCTCGAAGCGATTCAAGGTGAATTAGTGCAAAGTGAGAAGCTGTCGTCCTTAGGGTCGCTCGTGGCTGGGGTTGCCCATGAATTGAACACCCCTATCGGCAACGCGCTGATGTCCTCTACCTCGATTCTGGGGGTGAAACAAGAATTTGTGCACAAGCTCGAAAAGCCCATTACCCGTGATGACCTCAACCAATTTCTTACTCACGTTGATGAAGGTACACGTATTATTGAGCGCAATATGGCGCGCGCGTCCGAGCTCATTCGTGCGTTTAAGCAGCTTGCCGTTGATCAAACCAGCGATCTGAGACGAGAATTCGACTTGCACCATCTGGTCAATGAAGTCCTGTTGTCGTTACGCCCTACGCTCCAACGTTTACCACACCAAATTGATGTCGATATTCCTGACAACATGCAGCTTAACAGCTATCCGGGAGCTCTCTCGCAAATATTAATCAACTTGATCAATAACGCACTTATTCACGCCTTTGCTACGAAAGACCAAGGCCGCATCCAAATCTATGCCACGCAAACATCAACCGACTTGGTACACATCACCGTCCGTGATAATGGGGCAGGCATGAGTTATGACGTGAGAAAACGCATCTTTGATCCTTTCTTCACCACCCGCCTCGGCCAAGGCGGCTCGGGCCTTGGCTTACATATTACCTTCAACCTTGTCACCGGCGTACTTGGCGGCCGTATTGAGGTGAAAAGTGAGCCGGACAAAGGAAGCCGTTTTACGATTACTATCCCAAGCACTGCCCCTGAGCATGAGGAGGCGTAGTGTGCAGTTAGTCTTCAATAGATTCGAATGATGAGTCAGAGTGTCGCGATCAATTTCATTAGTCCCACGCATAGAGGTTGCGGATATAGTCTTCCACTTTTTCCTCATCGCATGCCATACCATCTTTCCACCGGATTGGGCTAAACAAAGCCTTAAATGTAGAAAAGATCACACGCAACTCAGTGCCTCTGGTAAACGAGACTCCGTGTTTAATCATATCGGCAGCAGTTCTCAACGATGTGATAAACGCAATGTCGCTATCTGTCTCGGGCTGAACTCTATCCCACAACTGCCCAATTAAGGAATGTAAGTCTTCCTGTCGCTCTTTCATTGCGGTAACTGATTGATTTGCCGCAGCTTCCTCTACTGACTTGTTTGTTGCGATAGCCAGTAGTCCTGTACGACTAAATTCCACAGACATGAAGTAGCTAGAACCAACATAATAGGCAATAAGCCTCTCCTTGTTGTTCAAATAATCAGTATTAATAATCGTAACCAGATTCTCTCGCGCGAACTCTAAGTGACGAATATATAGGCAAATGAAGATATCCTCTTTTCCGCGAAATTGTGAGTATAGGGTCGGCCTTGATATCCCCGAGAGTCGAGCCAAGTCAGAAAGCTTGAAAGAAAAAACACCATCTCTCTCAATAAGCACTTTGGCGACATTCAATATCTTTTTCTCTAGCTCAGTCACTAGCATTTGAGCAGTTTCTCCATTTTTTCTCCACTTTACAGATGTTCATTGATTCCTCCTTGTATCGCTCCAGTCAACGATACTAGATTTCGTTATATATTACCATTTTTGCTTTGTTGATCACATTTTTGATTTACACATGTAATCCTTTTTGAGTTTCTTATCACATTACAACTTTACACATGTATGTAGTATTGCTTCATCTTAGATCGACTGAGGGAAACGATATGAATAAGGTTTTTTTGATCTGTGCGGGGGGATTATCAACCTCATTATTAGTGAAGAAAATTCGCGAATCTGCAGAAAGACAAAACTATCCAATAGATATTGAGGCTTGCGGGGAGGATAAATTTGACGAATACATTGCCAATCACTCTCTATGTTTAGTTGCTCCACAGTTGGCATTTAAAACGCCACAATTTATGGAGAGACTTCCCGAGGGGAAAAAAATCGAGAAAATTGATCGCCGTGTCTATGGCATGATGGATGGGGATGCAGTTCTAGAACAAATAAAAAAATCACTTGATGAGATTTCTGAAAAGTCAGACGTCGAAGTAAATAGTATTAATATAACTTCAGATGAAGCAGAAGAAGAACCAAGCTTTGCGCAAAGAATCTCTACAATGATGAGCAATAAGTATATGAACTCCATCAGAGATGGTTTTATATCTTCAATGGCTCTTATGATTATAGGTTCTATATCACTGATCCTCGTTGTTCCTCCTTTTTCAGAAGGGACGACCAACCCAGTCGGAAGGGCGTGGTTTTGGCTAGTACATAACTACGGCACTGCATTAGAAATGCCCTACGCTGCGACCATGGGAATCATGTCGATATGGGTTGCGTTCCTAGTAGGTGCATCAATGTCAAAGGAAGTCAATATTGATAAAATTATTGGCTCAACGGCTTCTGTCTTTGTATTTTTGCTCATGGCGACAGACGTCAATGCTAAATCTATTGATATGACAAGTGAATGGTTTGGCGCACAAGGGATTTTTTCTGCAATGATATGTGGATTATTAATTCCCAATTTACTGGCTTTCTGTAAAAAGAAAAAAATGTCCTTTGGCTTGCCAAATTCAGTACCAGATAATATTAGAGAAACGTTTGATTCATTGCTCCCATTTTTTATTATTTTATTTATTATTTATCCGGCTTTGATAGCTGTTCAAACAACGCTTGGACAACCTGTACCGGCACTCGTTGCCATGCTCATTTCGCCTATGATTAGCGCGACAGATACATATCTTGGCATGATCGTCATTGTGTTACTCGTGCATACTCTCTGGTTTTTTGGGGTTCATGGAGCAGCGGTAGTACTCGGCGCAATTGCACCATTTACACTCGCAAATACGATGGCCAATATGGATGCATTATTAGCGGGTCAAGCCTTACCATATATTGTTGAGGAATCATTTTATCTCTTCTATGTGCTACTTGGTGGTTCCGGTGCAACCGTAGGTTTAGTTGTACTCATGTTGAAGTCAAAGTCTAAACAAATGAGAACAGTTGGGAAGCTGGGAGGGATAACATCAATATTTAATATCAACGAGCCAATTATTTTTGGCGCTCCCATTGTTGCAAATACCAAACTTATTATTCCATTTATTATTGCTCCTCTCATTACATCAAGCGCAGCATGGGTGGCGATTAAGTTTGGAATCATTCGAGCAGGGACCGCGTTACTGCCTCTTACCGTACCTGCCCCTATTGGTGCGGCATGGGCTGCGGGATGGTCGATTATCGCCTTTAGCTTAATATGTGCATTGGCTGTGTTGAGCTATTTTATTTATCTTCCATTCTTTAGATCTTACGAAAGAGACTTATTAGCCCTTGAAAAATCAGAACAAAACAACTTATAAAAATTGGAGAATATAATGTCCGTAAAAATTTCTGAAACTCAACTCATGTCATTAATTACCTCTGCAGGCATGGCCCGGTCAATAGCTATGGAAGCAATAGCATCAGCACGTCAGGGAGAAGTTGATGCTGCTATCCACCTTTTAAAAGAAGCAAACGAGGCTGCCAAAGAAGCTCATGCAATACAGACCGAATTAATTGGTATGGACGAAGGTGAGGGAAAACTACACGTCACTATTGTGCTAGTACATGCTCAAGACCACCTAATGAACGCGATGCTATGTATTGACTTAGCCAAAGAACTCGTTGAACTATATAAATTACTTGGAGAAAGGAATGATGTTTCCAAATAACTTTTTATGGGGAGCAAGCACTTCTGCGTATCAATGCGAAGGTGCAGCCACATCTTACGGAAAAGGTTTGTCAGTAATGGATGTATCTTCTGTTTTTCAGGAGTGTGGGGTAACAGATGTTGAGGTTGCATCTGATCATTACCACAGATTTATTGAAGACATTTCCCTAATGGCAGAAATGGGGTTTAAAGCTTACCGGTTTTCAGTTTCATGGTCTCGTATCTTACCGAATGGTATTGGTGAGGTGAATGAAGAAGGGATAGCTCACTATCACCGCGTTCTTGATGAACTAGAAAAACATCATATTGAACCGATAGTAACCATGTATCATTTTGACTTACCTCTTGCTCTGCAAGATAAAGGAGGATGGTCAAACAGAAGTACCATTGATGCTTTTACTGAGTACGCTTCGGTTTTGTTCAGCCATTTTGGCGATCGAATAAAATACTGGCTAACTATCAATGAGCAAAACATGATGATTATTCACGGGGATGCTTTAGGTACAAGCTCACACCGTAAAGTCAACAATGAAAAAAAAGACTTATACCAACAAAATCATCACATGTTAGTCGCTCAAGCAAAGGTAATGCAGTTATGTCATAAAATGACTGATGCTAAAATTGGACCAGCTCCAAATATTTCTTCAGTTTATCCTGCAACACCACATCCCGATGATATGCTTGCTGCTAGTAATGCTTCGGCAATTCGTAACTGGCTATATTTAGATGCGGCTGTTTTCGGAAAGTATAACAGTATCGCTTGGTCATTTATGGAAAGTGAAGGAATCATTCCCGACATACATGAAGGCGACATGGAAGTGCTTAAATCAGCACAACCGGATTTTATTGCGTTCAACTATTACTCTAATATGACAGTTCAGCGCAGTCGAGGTGAGAGCATTACTCAAGTAAAAGACCAACAAATGGGTGAATCTGAGCCAGGCTATTTTGAAAGTGTTCCAAATCATACATTAAATAAAAATGAATATGGCTGGGAAATCGATCCAATAGGGTTTAGGTATTGTTTAAGAGAAGTTTGGGACAGATACAGCCTTCCCATGATAGTTACCGAGAACGGCTTAGGTGCCAAAGATATATTGGTGATCGGTGATGACAATATTCCGACAGTAATTGATGATTATCGTATCGATTATTTACGAGCACATATCAAACAAATGCGACTCGCAATAGAAGATGGTTGCGATGTCTTCGGTTATTGTCCATGGTCTGCTATCGATTTGGTCTCTACACACCAAGGCATGAACAAACGATATGGGTTTATTTATGTTAACCGAGATGAATTTGACCTCAAAGATCTCGCGAGATACAAGAAAAAAAGTTTTTATTGGTATCAATCAGTTATTTCAAAAAATGGAACGTCTCTCGACTAAACCGTAGACTAAAACTAGTACACGTCAAACTCAATCAAAAGGCTTATTAGCTAATGTGTGTCATTTCTGATCACGTTCTACTCTCGGAAGTGACACATATTTATTATACTAATCAATATAATCTATCATCGATTCTACATGCTATTATCGTCTATTTTTTATATCACCCTATCACAACAAAGAGAAAATAAATGGGCAGATTACGAGGTTATTTATGCCTATCCTTCAAGTGGAATTAGCCATATGCCGCAACCGATAAGTCGCAGGTCAAAAGCGCTCAAATTTCTTGCATTAATGTAAGTAAGCCGTATTCTCCTGCGAGTAATACGGCCTTATAGATATAAAGTCACACTTTACAGCTTAAAGAAAGCCAGTTGTTCTTTTTGCTTCTCAGCCAATAGTGAGAGCTCAGCACTTGCACTCGCACTCTGGCTGATACCGGCGACATTTTGGTTGACGAGCTCAGAAATATTAACCACGTTACGATTAATATCTTTGGTGACTTGTGACTGCTGCTCTGCCGCGGTAGCAACCTGAGTATTGGAATCATTAATATCCGCAACCGACTCTGAGATAGCAACCAATGCATCACTGACACGCTGTGTCAGCTCACTATTGTGTGCCAACATCGTGATCGTCGTTTGCATGCTTTCATTGGCTAATACAGATTGATTTTGTAAATCCTCGATAATGACACCAATTTCCTTGGTCGAACCGGCTGTACGACCAGCAAGCATTCTTACTTCATCAGCGACAACTGCAAAGCCACGCCCCATCTCGCCTGCTCGAGCCGCTTCAATCGCAGCATTCAACGCGAGTAAATTGGTTTGTTCCGAGACACTGTGGATGACTTCAACGACATTATTAATTTTCTCTGATTGTTCATTGAGTTGCTGTACTAAACTTGCCGCATGATGCAATGCTTCCGACATTTGTGCACTGGCTTGAACACTCTCTTGAGATATTGTTAAACCAGATTTGGCCAACTCATCGGTCATACGAGCCGTCGAATCAGCGGCAGATGCATTATCACTGACATCATCAGCCGTACTCGACAGCTCATTCACTGCCGACGCCACTTGTTCAATTTCCGATAACTCTTGTTGTGCATTAGATTCCGCTTGAGTCATCACCGCCGCCAATTCTGTTGACGCCGATGCCACCTCTTCACTCATTCGGTTCAACTGATCGACCATGCTATGCAATTGCGTCGCGGTTTTATTGACATCCTGACTAAGGCTTGAGATTTCGTTTTTACCCTCAACCGTTGCTCGAACTGCCAAATTTCCTTGTGCTAACTCACGCATAACGCCCTGAAGCTGCTGGATTGGTGCCACAATCATTTTTGAAAGCAGCCAAGCAATGATCAACGAAACGGCAAGCACAGATAGCACAATAACCATCGCAGTGTTTATTTTGCTTCGCTCGTATTCTTGAATCTTTGCATAGTATTTCTCTTCGCGCTCCTGGGATCTTTTACTGACATTAACAACCGTCGTCAGTAAATCAACTGCCTGAGCCCTAAGTGCAGTATTCTGCGCTGCATACTCGCGTTCAGAAACGAGGCCTTTCTCATACTGTTCTAAAAATGTGAGCATCTTCTTTGAGCTATTCACAAACTCATCGACAAGATTAAGAATATGAGGAACATCGTTTTGGTAGTAATCGTCGTCTTGCAGTGTTTTTAAATGATGACCGATATCTTTTTTCCTTTGCTGTAAAGTAGAGATGAGAGCATTTCTACGAGCTGGGGAGATAATCGCATCAGCAACCTGAAGGCGCATATCATTAATATAATCAACAACATGCACTGATAGCGCATCAGTTTGATTTTGATATGATATTCTCATCACTGACGCATTTTTTAGTACACTTTCCAAATCATTTTTAACAATCCACAAACTCACTGTTAGAGCAAATGTGGCCACGAGAACAGGAAGCATAACCTGTACCCGAACAGAAAAATTTTTTAATGAAATTTGCATACATACTGTCCAATAAAATGGCTATAATTTTCATCGAAAGTAAAAACAGATAGCTAAAGTTAAATAAATGTAAACCTTACTGAACAACCCCTCAGAATGAAAAACGATAAAATAATCTTTAAAAAATAAAACACAAGTTAAAAATCACAAACAAAAAGAAGAACAATAAAAACATAAAAATAACAACACTTTGCACATGACCGTTAGCCATTTACAAAATTAGCCACTTATATTCATTCGCTATCATATGACGCAATCCAATTTTATCGATTAATAATCGTTATCACTCCTTTTTACATTTAACTACCATTTATTTTTATGTTGCAAAGCCAAAAATCTGTGTCATTAATACGGGGCTTAACGCGACAGCAAGTTGGCAGTAGAAAACTCAACGACTAGCATTAACGCAATGAATCTTAGTTGTTTCATCCGTTCGGCCTAGGCGCGAGCACATAGGCGATTTAACGACTTTTCTTTTCAACTAAGGTGACAATATGCTGCTTGCAACATTGGCGATTATTGCTGGGTTTGTACTTCTGATATGGAGTGCAGAAAGGTTTGTGGAAGGCGCGGCGGTGAGTGCCCATTATGCGGGAATGCCGCCTTTATTGATTGGCATGCTGGTCGTGGGCTTTGGTACATCTCTGCCAGAGATTCTAGTGTCGACCATGGCCGCGTTCGATGGTAACTCCGCATTAGCGCTCGGCAATGCGCTGGGCTCCAACATCGTGAATATTACCTTAATTCTCGGGGTAACGGCCCTGATTGCGCCCATTGCGGTCCATTCCACCATCGTCCGCACAGAGCTGCCGATTCTGTTAGCCATCACTCTTGTTATCGGGGTGATGTTGTGGAACTTCACGATTAGCTTCTACGAAGCCTTGCTGCTGATCGCAGGCTTCTTGCTGCTGATCGGCTGGACGGTGTGGCGTGGGATGCGAACTAAAGAAGATACCCTCGCCATCGATATGGATGCCGAGCTCACTCAGCAAACTCTCTCGCTGAAAAAGGCAATAATGTGGCTGGTGATCGGGCTCGCACTATTAGTTGTTAGCTCACGGATTTTGGTGTGGGGTGCCGTTGAGATAGCCCAACAGTTGGGCGTCAGCGATCTTATTATTGGCTTAACCATAGTCGCATTAGGGACCTCCCTGCCCGAGTTGGCCGCCTCGATTATCGCCGCCCGCAAAGGAGAGCACGATATTGCCGTAGGCAACGTAGTCGGCTCCAATATTTTTAACTCCCTTGCCGTAATTGGTATTGCCGGCGCCATCGAGCCAATTCGCGACATCACCGAAGAAGTCTTCTGGCGAGACTGGATGGTGATGCTCGCCGTGACGGTACTCTTGCTGCTGGTCTCAATGCGCTTTGGCAAAACGCGAGAAATCAACCGCGCCGAAGGGGGATTACTGTTTATATGCTACGTCAGCTACACCTGCTTGCTGATTTATGCCGCGCGGTAGGAGGTTACCAACCTCGGCGAAGAACATGTCTGCGCATAAACACATTGTGCGCAGACATTGGTGTGGTCTCTCATTCATTCGCATCAATAAATGCTTTTAGCGCCTGCTCGTCAGTGATCTCTAAGCCATTTTCTGTTTTGGTAATAAGTCCCCTTTCAATCAGTTCTTTCACTGCTCGTCGGTAGACGCGGCCTGACGTGCCAAACCGCTCAGCCTCTTGGTTGACTCTCTCAAACCCACCTAACAAGGTATGGGTTTGGCTCCTGATTAAAAGGTCATAAGCGATGTTGTAGGTAATAGGATGCAGCAATCGGTTGGTGTAGATAGCCATAGAGTCTTGATAATCTTCAGCTAACGCTGACGCAAAAAACACCATCATTTCAGGTTGCTGTTGCAGCTTTTCCGTTAGCGTTTGAATACAGATGACATCAACCTGCATATGCTCGTCTGCTATCACACTCCATTGGCAAGGCGATTGAGTGAAGTACTCCATTTCACCATAAATATGGTAATCGCAGTTTGCCTCACCGAGTTGAAAACGTCGCCCATTCGCCGCCAATATACTCATCGAGACTCGGCCCACCGGCACAACGTACAAGTGCTGAAGTTCCTCACCTTGGCGAAGAATCGCTTCACCCACATCAAAGTAACGCGTACTGATTTGACACTGATAAATCAAATCACGAAAAGCGGCACTGTTTTTCTCAAGGTATGTTTTGAAGCGACCGGTTGGATAAGGCCCGATTTTCATTCTCTGCTCTCTCAGAAAATCTAATGACAACAATGTCATTTTGATTGTACCCCGTCACAACCAATAAAAAAGCGACATGGACCTGCCGCTTTGCTATGCATTGATTGGCTACGAGAAAATAGCTGAGGCTAGAGCACAACTAACCCTGAGCAATGAGCGCTTCTAACGCCGTGATTGCCGCAAGCCTTTCACCTTCCATCATCACCTTAGTCTCATCTACATACTGCCCAATGCCTTCTTTCACATCTTGTTGATAGAGAACGACATTATTTAAGATAGACGCGACATGGAGGCCTCGTAACCGACCCACCGCCAACAGGGCAGAGGTTTCCATATCCGCACCTAACACGCCTTTTTGGTTCCAGTATTGGCATATCGCTTCTTCATTATCAGTATAAAAACTGTCATGAGAGCGAACGACACCGAAATGATATCGGGTTGTTTGCGTAGATAGATAGCGTTCCATTTCCTTTAATAATTGAAGGCTCGCATAGGCTGGATAAGCCGCATCCACATAGGCCTTAGAACCGCCTTCATCCCTTACTGCCCCCTCGGCGACGATCAGCTCTCCAAGCTGAATTCCGGCTTGCATCGAGCCTGCAGAGCCAACGCGTATTACATGGCTAGCACCGCATTGCTTTAACTCTTCAACCGCAATGAGCATGGATGGCGCACCGATCCCCGTACTACATATAGAAACCGATTGCCCCTTGTATCTGCCTGTAAAAACGCGATATTCACGATTTTCAGACATCATTTCTGCATTATCCAATAATGCGGCAATACGATTGGCACGATCGGGCTCGCCACACACAATCACACGAGGCGCAACTTGTGTTTCATCAACACCAATATGAGGTTGTTTGACCATAAAGACGATCCTTACGCTGCCGCAGTTTGAGTTAATGTTTTATCGTCGTTACGTTTAGCGCTACGCGCCCATTCTCGTGTGCCATTGGCAGCAATGAACATTAAAATCGCATACTGCGCAGACATTGCATAAACACCTTGTGTCGCGTAAATGCCCACACTAATAACGTTAATCACAACCCACAGAATCCAATTTTCCACATATTTACGTGTCATCAGCACTTGAGCAACAACGGACAGCACCGTCATCGTGGCATCCCAGAATGGGAACGCATCCGGCTCAAGCACGGGAGAGGCCAAGTTTGCGCCTAAAAGGTTTAAACCATCAACAGTGAAGCTTGCGAGCGAAAAGAAAAATGCATCAATATAGATGGTTAGCCAGGTTATCGAAATCACACTGACTGCCGCTGTCGCAATGAGCTTCTGCTTACTTAACCAACGCACCTCTAGGGTTTCGCCTTGCGCATTAGGACGGGTCCATGCGTACCAACCATAAATGTTGGCACAAAAGAAAAACAGTTGAAGCAGCAGTAACCCATATAACTGAATTTGAAAGAATATCACCGCAAACAGAGTGACATTGAGCAAACCAAACAGATAGTTAATCGTTTTCTCTTGGCTGGCAAACCAGATACACAGTAATCCAAAAACGGTTCCGAACGCCTCAATCCAACTCATCGCATAACCGTCTCCGAGTGGAATATTGACGAGGGTGTTATTAATGTCGAGCAAAGCAAATAGACTCATGGTGAGGCCTTTATTATTTTGTTGAGATTGTGCTTATCTTAGGGGCGAACAGCAGATAAAAGGAGGACATTTGTCCCCTCTTGGCTGAACTCGATCATAGTTCAGATGAATATATTATTTTTGCTATAAAAGGGCACGACACTTTGTCTGATAAGGTGCCTAACGCGGCAGCGCCAGGAGTAATGCACAACGCGGCCTCATCGCTGTCTTCTTCCTCACCTATTGATTTCACACATAGTTACACAACGGTGCACGTTTGCGCTTTACATCGATTGCGGGTCGATGAACACTGCTGGGCAGAGTATAATGACACCGATATCACGTAGAGTTAGTCACACATTATGAGCAATACCACCGTGAAAAAGCCGAGTCCCCTGTTTGAAATCCTGTTCAACGTTTTCATCCCCTCGATCATCCTGATGAAGTTGAGCGGCGATGAATACCTAGGTACAGCCATGGCATTGGTCGTCGCTTTGGCCTTCCCTCTCGCTTACGGCGGGATGGATCTGGTCCGTAACCAGAAATTCAATTTTATCGCAGCACTGGGCTTTGTCAGCGTATTACTGACAGGCGGGATTGGCCTACTTGAGCTCGATACCCGTTGGCTAGCCTTAAAAGAGGCGCTTATCCCCGGCCTTATTGGCTTGGCGGTGTTAGGGTCAACCTTTACCCGCTACCCATTGATGCAGAAGTTAATTCTGAATGACACCGTGCTCAACCTCGCGTTGATCAATCAGCGTTTAAAAGAGAGCGGGCAATCCGCCGCCTTTGAGCGTTGCTTGATGTGGTCAAACTATCTGTTCGCCAGCACCTTTGTGTTCTCATCGGCGATGAACTACTTCCTTGCCACGTGGATTGTCACCAGCCCTGCCGGCACACCCGCGTTTAATGAAGAGCTAGGCAAGATGACGCTGTATAGCTACCCGATGATTGCTATCCCTAGCATGTTGATGATGTTCGGCATCTTTTACTACATTTGGCGCCAGATACGCGCGATGACGTCGCTAGAAACAGAGCAAATCTTCCACCTAAAATAACAAGCTCCACGCGCGACGTTTCAAAAGCGGATCAAAAAAGGGAGGATAGCCTCCTCCCTTTAGTATCATTTCCATCCTTGACGCCACTTCTCGTCACTTTTGAGCTCACGCCAGTCAATCGGATATTCTTTTTTCGACAGGACCGACTCGAGCACGCATAACACCACCACACCGTCTTCATCATACTCAACGTCGGAGACGACAAAGTGCTTCTCGCGATTAATAGGTTTGACCGCCGTCCACTTGCTATTGCGTAACTTGGCTGGATTGATCTGGTTCACGCTCACCCCGTTAGATACTGCATCGGTTAAACATAACGATACCTAGTACGAACGAGGTTCGGTTTGGTTCAGTAGTTGGGGTTGGTGTGCTGATTTTAGAATCAAAGAATCGTCATCCAAAGCTCGCTAACACTGACCTGTATGACTTTCTAGCCTCATCGCTTAAAAAGCTGTCCATGCTCTGAAACAACGTCCAAAGCTCAGCGCCGTGCTGAAGTTTAAAGTCGTTGCTGCTATATACAAGTTCTAGTTCGTTAGCGACCGTTAACTCACAGAACAGCCTCGTCATCTCGCTTTCAAGTTTGAAAAATGAGCCGCTAAACCTGTCTTTAAACTCTATCTCAGTCCTTTGAGCGAATTGAGGAAAAACATAGTCTCGATCACATGAACAATATAAATAGACTAACGCCTCTTCTTCCCGTCCAATCACCTGTGCGATTTCTTGGCGCTGTTCCAGTGAAACCATTTTCTCATCGAAGCCCGCCGTACCGTACGCTGCATGAAAGAGGCCTGCCGTTTGAAGTAACTCGCCGCTCCCCCAACGGGCTAAAATACCCGCCGTTCCTTTTAAATGTGATTCCAAGGACCCATTGAGGTGTTGAAATTCTCCTGCACCAAGCTGTTGAAGAGCCCTAAATTTTTCCATAAAGCGAATTCCCTGTACTAGGTCATAGTTGACGGTTTGTTTAACTCGGTATTTTTAGAGAGAGACAGTCCACTATTTTATATTTTTCATCGCTTTTTCAATTGTTTGTGCTAACCCCTCTGGGTTTTCCCATGCCATTGAATGACCAGCATTTTCTACGACGTCCACACGAATATTTTGTCTAACCAACTCCTCATAATCAGGATCAGGTAAACTCTCACTACCGAATAAAAATGTTTTATCAGTGTTTAGTGAGTAGTACATTTCTCGCCAAGTTGGCGTCTGTCCATCAATTAAGGATAACGCATTTCTATAAATCGCAATGGGTGAACTATTTGACAGTCCTGCAGCCCATTCTGTATTACCATTTGCAACGCTTTCTTGGATAATGTCTTCATAGCCGTAGCCAATGAAGTCATTTTCACTATAACTTGCTATTTTTTGACTAAAAAAGCCACCACCCGAATCTAGATTAGCCTCGCTTAAAATAAGACAAATAACTTTATCTTTCAAAATTTCGGTTAATGTAATAGATATAGCGCCTCCCATACTATGACCAAAAATAACGACCTTATCTAACTTCAAGGATTTTAATAATTGCTCAATGCACTTAGCGTGGTTTTCAATTGAGTAGTCGAATATATCCGGCTTATCGCTATATCCAGAGCCAATTAAATCAACAAGTATGCGTCTATGGTTAGTCAAATCGCCTATTGAAACGACTTGTGGATAGTCAAATGAAGACGCACATCCAAGTCCATGAACAAACACAATTGGTATTTCATCACCAGGTAAATCGTGATACCTAAGCGTTACATCGTTTTCAAGTTTAAATTCTTTCATTTTATACTTCCTTATTTTCAAATATTATTATGTCAGGCATTCAACTCGTTTTCGCGTAGGAGTATCTATAAGAGTTGAATGATGGTGGGTTATATATGTATTCCTGTGGGAACGAGAGATCGCACCAGGCACATTGTAGCGAAGTAGGACCGGAAAGTTGATCCGCCTGCCGCAGCTTGTTAAATGATCATGGGCACACGGTCCGAGTGAGCCACTGTTTGATGAAGTTGCCGGAGCTTGCTGAGAGACACTTGAAACTGACCATTACTCGGTAGCTGCTTACCTTTGAACAGCTCCCAAACAAGGGCTCCCGGCCCGTTATAAATTTCCTCGAACGTACCGTCACGCAATATTTTAATAACAATCGCGTGCTGTGGCTGACTCCGGAATGCAACAGAGCTAGATTGCGTCGCTTTTATCTCAACTTCCACGCCAGCTTCAGTGACAGCATCGTAGCCTTTATTAGACGCTGTCTTCAGCTCAAGATTGTAAGCATCAGCCACAAGGCACTCACCCAGACTGCCAACCATATGACCATCAGGGGTAAAGTACCTGCCCGGGAACATAGCCTCTAACTCATTGACCGTGGCATAGAGCTGCTTGACCAAAGTTCGGAATTTATCGTGATCGATCATAGACATTTGACGTCTTTTTCTAACGTCCCTCATGAATTAACTCGTTCCCACGCTCCTGCGTGGGAATGCATATGGATTTTGAATCATGGACAGGATTCGCTACAGCATCACCGGTCCACACCAGACCTATGTTCTAACACTCTCGGGCAGTATCAATGCCTTTAACGAACAAGCCGATTCAATGCTCTAGGCGGCGTAATTTTACGCTGGTGATGGTGCTGTTTGTGTTTGAATGATAGCTCGAAATAGATATGCATTCCCACGCGGGAGCGTGGGAACGAGACAAGGTAACTGGAAAACAAACGTCTAGCCTTCTTTGTTAATAGCGCCTGCTTGGGTTAACCAAATAATGTCTAATGGCCCTGTCACAGGATTGGCAGGCAGCGGTGAGACCGCAGTAAGAGACCTTCTATATGTGTTTGCCGTAAGCAATGACTTAATGGCGGAAATGACAGAACGAAGTAGACGACTTTGCTGTTCGAGAGCATTGGCTGCTGCGCAGCCAAAAAAATGCTATTGCCTATTGACCGGAGAAGGGCTCATATGTGTTATGCCTATTTACTTGTCATTTTTTTCATTAGGATTTTCTTGAATGATTTCTTAGCCCTTGCTACGAATTCTTCTTCGGACTCATTTGATAGTGGTACGCCCACCTCTTCACTCAACTCTGACATCACGTCTTCACTGCCAGCTAATTTCTTTACTTCTTGTCCAAATTTTTCAGCTTTATTTTTAGTGCTGACCACACCACTTAGCAATACTACACTTACTACTCCGATAGATACATTTTTAAGAGCTAACTCTTTAGAGTCCGAGCTATCTTCAGTCGCACTCAGAAATGTTTTCAAACTTTTCATCTACTCCTCCGATTGCTTTGATGAGCGATAGAATGCTTTGAATATATGTGTAAAAGAATCCACTATCATATCTACAATCTTTTCCTTATCTTCGTCAGATAAATTATTCCACAAGCTCAAAATCCAACTAAAAAAACCAAGAATTTTAAAAAACATAATTATTCCTTTTTGTATTCTCACAGATAGGCATAACGCCTTGCTCAACGGTAAATTTGGAGTGCAGAGAGTAATTTATCCGTGTGCAGCAATCTGTTATACGCCATTCAATTATTATTGAAATACTCTTCAATTGCTTTTCTAGAAATTGAATATCTTATCAATTGCTCTGCTCTATCCCGATCTACAAGCCCTTTTTCTTCATCTAGTTTCTTTGCTCGCTTGGCAATGAGATAGGATGAAATATCTAGTTCTTCCGAAAGGTCTCTTGCATACATTTTTTTATTACTACCATTTAATTCATGCATTAGTCCGAGTTCAATTGAAGGAAGTAATTTCGATTTGTCAATTTTGTCCAGTTCTTTCTTTATGTCATCCGAAACAGATTTTACTTTAACTTCACTTTGACACTCGTTACATCGCATTTTGTTAAATTCCAAAAACGGGAGTTGTTCGTAGGGGTAGACTTTACCGCACTCAGGATTAACACACTGAATATGCTTTGATTTTTTTAGGAATTCTTCAAATATTCCATCAAACCCAAAGGGTCGAGCAATAAAATACTTTCTAAAATCACTCCCTGGAGGCTTTCCCCAGCGCATGTTTTCCAATAAAGTCAAACCATAGTTGAGGCAATATACTGAAACTTTTTTACCATCTCTATCGCTCATTTCCGAATACTTTGAAATAAAAAAGTTAAGTTCAAGAGTTCTTACGAACCTCTCTAGGCTAGGAGAAAAATTAAAATGGCTTGTGTACGGATTGGTTCTTTCTGCTTGATATACTGCACTGCTTAATTCTCCTTTAATAATTTGCCTTCTTATGCTCTTTAATTGATTTACAAAAATATTCAAGAGATTTCTTTGCTGTAACTCAGAGACCTTCTCATCGAAAGAAAGCAAGCTGTTAGTGGCCATATCAAAAAATGATGATATAACTTTCTCATAGTACTTTTGGGCTGCACTTTCTATTGCTGTTTTTGTTATTCTTCTACCTAATGATATATGAGTTTGATGACAATAAAATAGCAGATACCCAATAATCCGAGGTACATTCATGGAGCATTTAAAGAGCAACTCCATATAGTCATCAATAGTCATTGATGAAGAAACATCAAAATAGCTTTCAACAGGCTGTGCACTAAAATACTTAATCCTTGTATCAACGGCGTTGTTGATCAAATCAGGTAGGAGATCAACGACGCCATGTATAAGTAGCCGTTAGCCTCTGACGGGCATACCTAGTCCTATGACTTTGTTTATGGCTTTGACATTCGCCATGATTTCACCAACTTGAGCGTTGTAACATCTCAAGCTCAATTTACCGCTTGTTAGTCCTTTATATCGAGACATTGCGGTCTCAGATATTGAGCGATAGTGATAACCAGATTCAGCTTTCCACTTTGCTATTGTGCCATTTTTCAGAGCTACCACCGCTTCGTTTCTGGGATGACCATCCTCCCAAAGTGCTGCATTCTTCCGAGGCGGTATCAACGCAGTACAACCTTTCTTTTTCAGAGTCTCATGACAATTTTGGGTGTCATATGCTCCATCGGCAGATACAGCAGTAATCTTTCTGCGTAATGGATTGAGCAACGTCGGTAGCACTTCATTATCGCCAACATTTACAAGGCTGACTTGCGCACTAACAGCTTCGTGAGTATCCACATCAACAGCTAAGTGTAGTTTACGCCATGTTCTGCGTTTTTCTGCGCCATGCTTTTTCACTTTCCACTCACCCTCGCCAAAGACTTTAAGGCCAGTTGAGTCAATAGCTACATGGCGAATAGCTCCTCTAGATTTATTGCGATATTTAATCTGAACCGTCTTCGAGCGTTTGCTGATACAGGTGTAGTCAGGGGACGTCAGCGGAACATCCAATAACTCGAAGATCGAGTCAATAAAGCCTTGAAGTGCACGCAATGGCAGAGAGAAAATACCCTTGAGCATCAAGGCAGTTTCAATCGCTGTGTCTGAATACTGAAAGCCTCTACCACGCTTGCCATGATGGGTTTTGCATTGCCACGCATCTATGGCGGTGTCATCTATCCAGAACGTAACTGACCCACGCTTGCACAGAGCCTTATTGTACTCCGCCCAGTTAGTTATCTTCTTTTTTGCTTTACCCATGTCACCACCGTTCTAGCCATCACAAAGGATCAGATCGCAGAACTTGGAAAAGGTTCAATGGATTTAGGCAACAACGCCTGTATCAACTAATCTTTTTGTAAAATCTAAAGACAAAGACTCCATCGTATTCTTATCATAATTTGAATAGAGATTGTAGAAATCGATATCAATGACATCCACTTTTCCTTTATCTATATCTCCAAAATGTAACCTATTTGGATATGCTGCTACTTTAAAACATATAAACTCATCACCCCAGTTGTTTAACGGTGCTAAAACGACATCAACAAAATTTTTTATCGTTGCCTCATCGACTTAGCTCGTTCCCACGTTCCTGCGTGGGAACGAAAGATCAGAAAATTCAAAGTACTACAAAAATGCCACGCTTTGTGAAGTCGTCTTAAAGCGTTTGTTATAAGGGCCCTAACATTCGCTCTATCTGATTTTTTCTAATTTTGTAGTCTGTGCCTTTCGATATATCCGACTTCGTCATTGTTGAGTTTGGCCCAATCAAGACAGAATCAACGACACTTGAAAACGGAATAGTTACATATCTTGAATGCTTTGTATACGTTAAACCTAATTTCTGATGTAATTTTTGCTTTCGGTTACTATATTCACTGAAGAAAGCGTCTGCCAATGCATCAGACTCTTTCGTACTAAAAAACCCCCATCGTGCTAACTGACTACAAAAAAACAAGAACAACGAAAAGTTGTCAGAGACCACAAAACGAAACTCTTTTTCTTCCTCGTACGGGGTTGGAGATTTGATAAAGTTTCTCCAGTACTCCAAGAAGAAAAACCAGATAGTAGTAGCCATATTATTTAACTTAGGATTGGCTGCCTGTACTGCAGGTAGCAACGCCTCCAAGAACGAATTTAACCAAGCTTCATCGTATGAGATGTAGCAGCACTTCAGATAGTCTGGGAATAATTCGAAGTCTTCAAGAGTCTCTTCTAAGTAGGCTATGTAGTTGGCTGTCGAAATACGAAGACATATCCCTTTGCCTTTGTTACCATAGCTTTCCCACAGATATCCATTCCGACTTGTTGTAGTGTTAGATTGGATGAAAACATGATCATTGGACAACGCAGAATTTAATACATTTGCAAAGTCGTGTTTCTCAAGAGTCTCATTATTCGTGATACAACCGCTAATTCTACTTTCGATATCTAGTTTAACTTTTCGTTCTAACTGATCTTCAAAATTACTGATAGTGAACATACGAATTGTATCGGACTCAACCATGGAGTAAAAACTCTCCACCGACGTGTAATGATAGACATAATCAGGAAGTTCGATATTGAATTGATTATCAACGCCTTTTAGAAAACCAAAGAATAGGTTTCTCGCGCCGTTGAGCTGAGCTTGTATTTCTTGATTCATATTTTCTTTGCTTATTTAACCAGCTAAGCTTATACGCCATGCGAAGCGGCCGATTTGGAGGCGCAACCGCGCCGGAAAAGCGGTCCGCTTGCGCTACTGGTTATGCCTTTACTGGTAGCTGATGTTTTCGATCGAAGCCCAACCAGTTTTTCCTGTACATTCGCCACTGGTGATTTTGACTTGGCGCCACATATCAATGCCGGAGTGAGATGCCTTCTTACCGGTTAGCACAATTTCTGTCCCGGCTGGCGCCATACAAACATGGCTATCTTTGTCCATCGCTGCTGTTACTTCTGGTTTGGCGACGACCAGAACGGCTCCGGAGCTTTGGTTTCTGAGGATGTATGCCTTACTGGCCCCGTAGGAGTCGCCACCTTGGTTTATATTTATCGTCCCGTTGTTCTCGTTTATGACATGGTTTTTATTGCCATTTATTTCTTGACTGTTAGAGGCCGCTTGCATTGAATACACGCCAATTGCCAGCCCTAGAATAGAGGCAATAGATCCCCAAAAACCGATTTTCTTCATCACTGATAGTTCCTTATATTTTTTGATCAATTGTCCCCCATAGGGCATAACATTGCATTAGCGTAAATGCTCGATTTTTAAAGCCATCATACGCCACATTTAACCCATAACCACATAATACTAATTAATTTTCCTGTTTTTATCATCAAGCATTCAGCGGTTACAGTACGCATGTCGCCTATCTCCACTCGGGCATTCACACTATCCCCAAGCGTGAAAGTGGAACCATCCATTCACCACGCTACCGCCGATCAGTTGTCGGCACCTAACACGCCATTTTTTGGCTATTTTGCGGGTTAGTGTATCAAGCGCTGTTTTGCTTTTCGTGCGCTATTGTCCAAAGTGTTAGCCAAACCATGTTTTGTGAGACGGGTACAAAAAAAGCGGCCTGGGTGGCCGCTTGGGATCTCGACGTGGTTTGTGCCTAACGCGCAAAGCGAGTAGCGTGGAAGGCGAGGTGTTCATCAATAAAAGTACTGATGAAAAAGTAGCTGTGGTCGTAGCCGGGTTGCATGCGCAAGGTGAGCGGGGAGTTGTGCTTCTCTGCCGCTTGTTTCAGGGCTTGCGGGTTAAGCTGCTCGGCCAAAAAGCCGTCTTTGTCGCCTTGGTCCACCAGCATCGGCATGGCGGTGGGGCCTTGGGCGAGTAACACGGTGGCATCGTAGGCTTGCCATGTTTGTTCGTCATCACCTAAATAGGCACTAAAAGCCTGTTTGCCCCATGGGCACTCGGTGGGATGACAAATCGGGCTGAACGCGGAAATGCTGCTGTAGCGTGAGGGGTTACGCAAACCAATCACTAGCGCGCCGTGGCCGCCCATGCTGTGTCCGGCAATCGCGCGCTGGTTGTTGACCGCAAAGTGCGATTCAACAAGCTCCGGCAGTTCGTGAGCAACGTAGTCGTACATCTGGTAGTGCGACTGCCACGGCGCTTGGGTGGCATTAACATAAAACCCCGCCCCTTGGCCGAGATCGTACTGATTGGCATCCGCCACGTCATCGCCGCGCGGGCTGGTGTCCGGTGCCACAATCGCTATGCCCAAGATACCGGCTTGTTTAAACGCGCCGGCCTTTTGCATAAAGTTTTCGTCGGTGCAGGTTAGGCCCGAGAGCCAATAGAGCACCGGCACGGGTTGTTTTTTCGCTTTTTCGGGCAGAAAGATCGCAAACGTCATTTTGCCGTTGGTGGTGCTAGAGTCATGCTGCCAACGTTGGTGCCAACCGCCTGCGACTTTGTTTTCGCTTATTTTTTCTAGTTGCATGGTTATTTTACCGCCGCGTTGCCACGGCGGCCGTCCTGTTATTTATCCATGTGGATCACGCTGCGAATGCTTTTGCCTTCGTGCATCAGGTCAAAGGCACGGTTTACTTCATCAAGGCCCATGGTGTAGCTAATAAATTCTTGTAGGCCAAATTCACCATCGAGGTAGCGCTCGACAATACCGGGCAGCTCCGAGCGGCCTTTAACGCCACCAAACGCCGAGCCTTTCCAGACGCGCCCTGTCACCAGCTGGAACGGACGGGTCGAAATCTCTTGGCCAGCGCCAGCAACCCCAATGATCACTGACTCGCCCCAGCCTTTGTGGCAGCATTCCAGTGCTTGGCGCATCACATCCACATTACCGATACATTCAAACGAATAATCAACGCCGCCGTCGGTCATCTCCACAATCACTTGTTGAATTGGCTGATCGTAGTCTTTTGGGTTAATCACATCGGTGGCGCCCAGCTGCTTGGCAAGGGTGAATTTGCTCTCATTGATATCAATGCCGATGATGCGACTCGCGCCGGCCATACGCGCGCCAATCACCGCGGATAGGCCAATACCGCCTAAACCGAAAATCGCCACCGTGTCGCCTTTTTCTACTTTGGCAGTGTTCATTACCGCGCCCATGCCAGTGGTCACGCCACAGCCAAGCAGGCAGACTTCTTCGAGCGGTGCGGCTTTGCTTACTTTCGCCAAAGAGATCTCGGGCAGTACCGTGTATTCCGAGAAGGTCGAGCAGCCCATGTAGTGGAAAATGGTCTCGCCGTTAATCGAAAAGCGTGAGGTACCGTCTGGCATCAAGCCTTTGCCTTGGGTTTCACGCACTGCGCCACACAGATTGGTTTTACCCGAGCGGCAGAATTTACACTCACCACATTCGGCGGTGTAAAGCGGGATCACATGGTCACCCACTTCCACACTGGTCACGCCTTCGCCGACCATTTCAACAATCCCGCCGCCTTCATGGCCTAGAATGGAAGGAAATACCCCTTCAGGATCGTCGCCCGATAAGGTGAACGCATCGGTATGGCACACACCAGTTGCGACGATTCTGACCAACACCTCGCCCGGCTTGGGCAGTTCAACGTCAACCTCTTCCATTTTCAGTGGTTGGCCTGGCCCCCATGCGACGGCGGCTTTGGATTTAATGTGGGTTTGTCCCGGCTTGATGGTTAGTGCCATTGCAGAATCCTTTTGAGTTCAAGGGAGTAATTCGTGTCACGCTATACTAGCTAAGTTGCTTTTCGTTATAATCCAGCAAAATTGAAAATTATTATTTCACTCACGTAATAATGCATTGTCCGATAATATAGACAGGATAGACAGTCATGGCGCCCCATTGGGAAGGATTAAACGAATTTTTAGCGGTGGCTGAGCACGGCAGTTTTACTCAGGCCGCTTATAAGTTCGACACCAATGTGGTGGCGGTAAGTCGGCGAGTTGCGGCGCTAGAAGCCCATTTGGGGGTGAAGCTTTTTCACCGCACCACCCGTAAAGTCACGCTAACGGATGAAGGCGAGCACTATTATCAACGTTGCCGTCCGCTAATGGCCGCCTTGCAAGAGGCCGAGCAAACCATTACCCAATCACAAGCGCTTCCCACCGGATTAGTGCGGGTGACGGCGCCGGTGAATTTTGGCGAACAATATATCGCGCCCTTGCTGGCCCCCTTCTTGCGGCAATATCCTCATGTGTCGGTGGACTTGCACCTGACCAATCGTCGAATTGATTTAATTGAAACTGGTACCGATGTGGCGATCCGTATTGGTCATCTCGCAGATTCCAGCCTGAAAGCGAAACGCTTGGGTTCTCGACGGCTCTCCATTTGTGCCAGCCCAGCGTATTTGGCAGCACACGGCCGGCCGCAGACGCCAAGCGATCTCAATCGCCATGTTTGTTTGGTTGGCTCCAATGAACATTGGCATTATCAAGCGAGCAATAAAGTCCGCACCCTCACGGTTTCGGGGCGGCTGCGCTGTAATTCTGGCGTGGCGTTACTCGAGGCGGCCAAGCAAGGTATAGGTGTCGCGCAGTTGCCGCATTATTACGTGCAAGAGGCCTTAGCCGAGGGAACATTAGAAGAAGTATTGGTGGATTATCGGATAGAGGAAGAAGGTATTTGGGCGCTTTATCCACGCGGACGTCAGCTTCAGCCCAAAGTGGCGGCATTATTGGCGTATTTAGCCCAACACTTGCCTACTCAACCCGCCCCCGATTTTTAACCGCCACTCTG
This sequence comes from Salinivibrio sp. SS2, assembly GCF_001722075.1. Lineage (NCBI taxonomy): Bacteria > Pseudomonadati > Pseudomonadota > Gammaproteobacteria > Vibrionales > Vibrionaceae > Salinivibrio > Salinivibrio sp. SS2. Next base: position 95,766 of record NZ_MEBP01000066.1, read on the forward strand.
GAACCCGCTAAAAAATCGCCAGCACAAGGCTGGCGATCGGGTCGAAGTGTTCAAAAACGGTCGATTAGTCACGCGACGCGCGCAGTGACGTGTCCGCTTTGTTAATCGCTGAGACTTTAAACGCGCCCACATAGTGATCGAGAGTGCGTGCAAGCCCTGCTAAGTCTTGGCTACTCGCTTCTAGGCTATGGCTATCGTCCAGCCCGGCTTGCGCCGCTTGGTTAACCGTATCCATGTTGACGTTAATTTCATTTGCTACGCTTGATTGCTCTTCGGTCGCCGTTGCCACATGGGTGTTCATATCCAAGATGGTGCTCACTTGCATCGCGATGCTTTCTAGCGCCGTCAGTGCTTGCTCGGTCGCGCGGTTCCCTTCGCTGGTGAGAGCTTTACTGGTGTCCATTGCCTCAACCGCGTTTTTCGCTTCTTGCTGAAGCTGATCAATGGTCGATTGAATCTCTTCGGTTGATTGCGACGTTTTGGTCGCCAGACTGCGTACTTCATCCGCCACTACCGCAAAGCCACGTCCCGCTTCGCCAGCACGTGCCGCTTCAATGGCTGCGTTCAAGGCAAGCAAGTTCGTTTGCTCTGAGATGCCACGGATCACGTCCAAAATGGAGACAATCGACTGGGTGCGATCAGCCAGCGAGGTGATCACGGTCGACATGTTGTCCATCTCGGTGTCGAGTTGGTTGATGGTTTGGGTCGCTTCGGTCAAGGTTTGCTTACCGGCTTCGGTTTCGCTGTTGGCTGACGAGGCCGAATCTGCGGCGTTTGACGCACTTTGCGAAATTTCGTTGATGGTGGCGATCATCTCATTCATCGAGGTCACGACCAGCAGCGCTTGCTCGCTTTGTGATTCACCGCGTTTCAGCGATTGCGCGGCTTTGTCGCGCAGCGACTCGGCTGAACGGCCAAGCTCTTCACCGGTTTCCACTACATGTGCAATGATTTGGTCGATTTTTTCGACGAAGGTGTTAAAGGCCACCGAAATACGGGTGATCTCGTTGTTGCCAGTGACAGGCAAACGCACAGTCAGGTCACCGTCCCCTTTCGAGATATCGGCCAGCGCGTGCTCAAGGCCTTTCAGCGGCGCGAACAGTCGGCCCAATAGCCATACCAGCACGAGGGTACAGGCAATAAAAATCAAGCCAATCGCGGTCAGCTGCGCAATCGCAATGCCGTTGGCCGCGCTATCCACTTCTGTAATTGGGATCCCAACATCAAACGCGCCCCATAGGCGGCCATCGACGTAGATTGGCATCATGATGTCGTACACCCACACATCTTGCACATCAGCGTACCAGCGTGAATGCTGTGGTTGACCTTGGCCAGCCCCCGCCACTGTGTAGCTGTCGGTGTAGACTTTGCCCAGTTTCTGCATATCACTGTGGGCAATAGCTTTTACGTTTTTATCAATGACGACGGCATAGCTGATGTCACTGCGTACTTTGAGACCGCTGACCATCTCCTGCAAATCGTCGGTTGGCGTTGACGAGTTCGACAGAATGTATTCGGCGCGATCCGCAAGCAGCTCTGCCTGCGCTTTCGAACGCTTGAGAATGATGTGGTCGATTTCATCGTGTGAGATAAAAGTTGTGGCGGTGATGCTGGCAATTGCCGCCACCGCAAACATGGCACACACCACGATTAAGATGAGTTTTTTCACTACGCTACCTTACTGGCAATGGGAGGGGCGGAAACCGTCAACGTCGGCGTGCTATAAGCCGGTAGCCTAATTCGGCCAAAAGGGGCGAGAGACGGCTGACTTCCTCTCTGTACATGGATGTCAGCGCAAATAATAGCGACAGCGTAACTGATAAACAAGTTACGCCTCGCAAAAGTCAAATAATCATGCGCGGTTACGCACAAAATCATATCGCTTGCATTGACGATGAAAGGCCATACCGTTCGCCAATTTTTCTGACATTTTAGGCGGTCCCAAATCGCGTGGCAGGAAAGTAATTAAGCAGTTTGTGGAGCGCAAAACACAGCATTAAGGTGAGCACTATCGCCACAATATTGCTGCTGACGCGGTAAAGCGCATCATACATAAAATCTTGGCTGGGACTTAAGTATTGCCCAAACAAGATCCCCAAGGTGGCCATGGCGCCAAATCCGACCCCTGATCCACTGGCTTCTTTCACATGGGCTTTGGCGAATAAAAGCGTCCCTATCCACAAAAGCGGCGCGACCAAGATCAACACCCCAAACCAGTCATACAGTATTACTTGGCATGCTACCCCATACGCGACGCCAAGCACCGTGCCTACCGCGCGTTTTCGCGCATAACTTAACGTGCCGTTCCAGTGCATGGGAAACAGCAATAACACAGTCGTGGCTTGCGCTGAAATGGAGTCGCGCAAATCAAACAGCTGAAAGACCACAAAGGAAATGGTCGCTAACGAGGCTCCCATTAATGCCTCGTGGCGCATACGGTGAGTCTGTTTTCCTCCCGCGGGCATGGCAGGCGGCTGACGCTCAGTCACATCCGGGATCAGCCACGTCACCAAGTAGGCGATCAATACCGAGAGGATATTGGCCCCTAAGTTACCAAAAACGAGCGTGTTAAGTGGCAAATCTGGATAGCTGGCAAAATGCAGCATAATGCTCAGGCTCAATACACTGTTGGCACCAAACAGAAAAAAGCGCCCTTTAGACATGCACGCAAATTTGTAGGTGAACAGCACAAAGACGAGTGGCGTCATCAGCCCCGGGTGTGCTCCCAATAAGCCACCGAGTACACCTACTTCTAAGCCACTGATCACCGCGGAAGCAAGCAATTGGCGCGCCGCGCGACCGTTCATCACTGGGACTAAGCCCAGCAGTAGCATGGGGGTAACGGTAAAAAATACCCCAAAGTTACAATCAAAAAACTTGCATACCGTAAAGCCCAATGTGGCGCCGGTAGCAATCCGCAAACACTGGCGCACATCGTTATCACTTAAGGGGTGATGCCATAAAGCCATCGTTCACCTCCTTAGTAGATGTAGTGCAGCAAGCTTAAAAAGCCGACTTGGGCACTGGCGAATACGGCTCCAATCCCGCTGTCTGGCATAAGTTGCACTGTGGCACGTGCGCCGGTCGGCAGCGCATGAGGGGGCCATTCATCGAGTTGAATGTGCAGACGCATCCGCTGCGCATCACGCACCCAACGGTTCGAGTTGGAAGGCGACGCCAGTTGCCCGTTGGCATCGATCTGTCCAGCACTGACGCCCGCATCCACGCTACTCACGTGTCCCGCGTAAAGCTTGCCCGGTTCACTATCAAACGCTACCTTCACCGGCGTGCCGGTGTGCACATCGCGGACACTTTTTTCACGAAAGTCGGCAATCACATCGGTGCGCTCAGACACCAACGCCATCAATGGCTGTCCAGCGCTGGCATAGGCTCCCACGTCCAATTGCAGATTAGTCACCACGCCGTCATGGCTGGCTTTTACTGTGGTGTAGGATTGATTTAATTGTGCTTTCTTTAGTTTGCTCAATGCCACTTGTTCAGCAATGTTGCTGGCACCGTCACCGCCCCGTTGAATTTGCAGCGCACTGACACGCGCTTTGGCCGCTTCCCAATTGGCTCGAGCAGTATTGGCCGCACTGATTGCATCATCACGCTGCTGCTGAGAAACACCATTTTTAGCGAATAAGGCTTTCAAGCGTTTCGCTTCACGCACTTTCTGCGCCATCACCGACGCCAAGGCCGAAACATCTTGCCGCGCCGCCATCAATGACGCATCTAATTGGGCATTGGTTTGTCTGGCTTGAGCTAAGGCGAGTTTGGCTTGGTCGACCGCAATCCGATACGGGATATCATCAATTTGGAACAATACGTCCCCTTGATGCACGCCTTGGTTGTTTTCCACCACCAAGGCACTGACCGGCCCGCTCACCTGTGGTGCTACTTTGGTGACGGTGCGTGTCACCATGGCATGAGGCGTTAATGGCATCACGTTATCCGCCAGCAAAAAATAGCCAAAGAGCAACACAAAACTGAGAGCGGCTACTTTTACCCAACGCGCAAATTTTTCATCCGGTGTCATTCGTACTTTTTACCTCTGTTATTGTTCTGTGCTCTGGTTATCTTTTGTGGTGGCGGTATAGTCCATCGCATTTTGATTAATGGTGACCAGCACCCGCTCCAAAGCGTCAAAATCTTCGGCGGCAATGCCCGCCAGCAGATGCTTACGTACCCGCAACACCCGCGCTTCAATGCGGCTCATTAATTCACACCCGCTTTCAGTGACATGCACGGTTCGGGTGCGCTTATCTTCTGGCAAGCAGCGCCGCGTGATCAGGCCCTGCGTTTCAAGGTGTTTTAAGGTCCGCATTAATGAGCCCAGCTCAATTTCGAGCGCCTGCGCCAATTCACTCTGGCTGATGCCATCGCCTAACCGACGCAGCATCCACAGCGCACTCCAGCGTGGATAGCTCAGCCCCAATGGCGCCAGCTCAGAATCGGCGACACGACGCCACAATCGCGCCGTGCGTCCTAAATGTTCAGCAATCGACATGTGTTCAGGATGTGACGATGTCATGCGCTTTCTCCCTCAATCAAAATTACTTAGCCTGCTAAGTAATAAGTAGCAATCACTATAAAATAGTTAGCAGGCTAAGTAAATATAAAAGTGATTTGTGTCACATAACAATGGCGGGGTACTGGCGCGATAGCCGCTCGCCGCCGTTGGTTAACTCTGATAATCTAGCGCGCGTCATCGTTTTGTTTGTAAAGGGATTACTATGCAAGAACTCTGGGATCGCCATATTCGTTATCGCAGCCATCGCATTGATGTGCCGCTGGATCATCATGATGCCACTAGCCCATCGATTTCGGTTTTCGCCCGTGAAGTGGTTGATACGCGCAAAAATGAACAAGATTTACCGTGGTTAGTCTATTTTCAGGGCGGGCCTGGGTTTGAGTCTCCTCGTCCGAATGGGGCAAGCGGCTGGCTAAAACGTGCTTTAGACGATTACCGCGTGTTGTTGCTCGACCAACGCGGCACGGGCTTGAGCTCGCCGGTCAATCACCAAACTCTCGCCCACCTCACGCCTGCCGAGCAAGCAGCGTATCTGAGCCATTTTCGAGCCGACAGCATCGTGAAAGACGCCGAGTGTTTACGCGAGGCGTTAGGCATTAAGCAATGGGCGATCCTCGGACAAAGCTTTGGTGGGTTTTGTGCCCTCACCTATTTGTCGTTCTTTCCACAATCGCTATCACGCGCCTTTGTCACCGGCGGTATCCCGCCGCTCGAGGGACACGCCGATGCGGTGTATCAAAAAACCTATCAGCGTGTGGAAGACAAAAACCAGCAGTTTTTCGCCCAATTCCCCGACGCACAAGCCCGCTGTCACGAGATTGCCCAGTATTTGCAAAACAATACGGTGACGCTGCCAAACGGTCAGCTGTTTACTGTTGAGCAATTCCAAACGCTGGGACTGAATCTCGGTCGCGGCCATGCCGGGCTGCCGCTGTATTACCTACTAGAGCGAGCCTTTATAGAGGTGAATGGTGAGCGTACCTTAAGCTACCCGTTCTTAAATGCGATGCAGGCTGACCAAGGGTATTTAACCAACCCGTTTTACGCTATTTTGCATGAATCGATTTACTGCCAGCAGCAGGCGTCGCAGTGGTCAGCCCACCGGGTGCGCGATCAATTCCCGCAGTTCCACTATCAGCCCGATCAGCCGTTCCGGTTTACTGGCGAAATGGTTTACCCGTGGATGTTTGATCAACTGGCTACCCTTAAACCGCTCAAAGACGCCGCCATGTTACTGGCGGAAAAGAGCGATTGGCCGGCGCTTTATGATCTCGACGTACTCAAGCAGAATACGGTGCCGCTCGCCTGCGCCACCTATGTGGATGACATGTTTGTTGAGTTCGATTATTCCCGTCAAACCTTGGCGCAGATTGCCAACAGTCAAGCGTGGATGACGAACGAGTACGAGCACAATGGCATTGGCGTCGATGGTGAACGTATTTTGGATCGCTTAATCGACATCGCAGATAGCCTTGCCGCTCGCCAAGGCTAGTGACGCTCCGCTGCGCATCGTCCCAACAGTGTGTTGTCGCAGCGGAATTTTTCACCACTGCAAACTGTGATCTAATTCAAATCAAAAAATCCACGCTCAACACGTGTTACGTTCTTTGTCAGTACCGATTGAACTCGGGAAAATGCGATAAAAATCGCCCGCTCGCCTTCAAGGCAGCCTGACTGATCAGCGTAAACCACGCCCCCACCAGCCCAGACTAGCCAAGTAGGCACACTGGCTAACGATGCTTGCATGTTATGTTAATTGGCGTAGTATTATTGCGTTTCCTCGGGTTACAGGACGCATCCCAGCACGGTGTAGGCTCAGGAGCATGAGACCCTCACTTCATCGTCGTTTTTTCTTCTTAACCTTTGCGTTCACACTGATGAAAATTGTAAGTAAATCAAGCAAGAAAAGGGCAGTATTTTATAAATCTAGCGTTTTCTTCGATAAGCTGTGGTCACGCGATAAAACGCCCGTTTCCGTCTTATTGTTAGCGGTTGTTATTGGCCTGCTCGCGGGTATTGTGGTCACCTTCTTTGAACTCGCGATTCACTCTCTTTCTCAAACACGTACCGAGTGGCTCGATAGCAATATCACCTCAATGATTCCATTGGGATTACTCGCCTTTCTAATCAGTGCGGGTCTTGCCTTAATTGGCTATTGGCTGGTGCACCGGTTTGCGCCTGAAGCCGCGGGATCGGGTATTCCTGAAGTAGAAGGCGCCATGGAAGGTATCCGTCCCACACGATGGTGGCGGGTAATCCCAGTGAAATTTTTTGGTGGTTTGGGCGCGCTAGGCTCAGGGATGATTTTGGGCCGAGAAGGGCCGAGTGTCCAAATCGGTGCCAATATCGGCCGAATGGTGACAGATACCTTCCGCATTCACGACCGTAACACCAATCAAACCCTACTCGCATCAGGTGCCGCCGCAGGCTTAGCCGCCGCGTTTAATGCCCCGCTTGCGGCGATCATGTTTGTGGTTGAAGAAATGCGGCCACAGTTTCGCTACACCCTCATCTCCATTAAAGCGGTGATCATTGCGGCAATCATTGCTGACATTGTGTTTCGCTATATCAATGGCCAAGATGCTGTCATTGTGTTGCCTCAATACGAGACACCGCCACTGATTTCGTTGTGGTTCTTCTTAGCGTTGGGGTGCTGTTTTGGTGTGTTTGGGGTGATCTTTAACTTCCTGATCATGCGCTTTCAAGATTACTTTCAACGCTTGTATCAAAACAGCCAAAAGCGCGTGTTGATTGTGGGATCAACCTTGGGGGGCGTGTTTGGTTTACTGTTGGTGTATGCGCCTGAACTCACGCACGGCGGCATTAACCTCGTCCCTGATTTTGTTACGCTTAACTATTCAATTAGTGCACTGCTGTTTATTTTTATGGCACGCACGCTGCTGACGGTCATCTGCTTTGGTTCCGGCGCACCGGGCGGCATTTTCGCCCCCATGTTAGCCCTTGGCACCTTGCTGGGAACCGTCTTCGGTTTGATGATTGCGAATCTCTACCCTGACATGGGCATTGAACCGGGCATGTTTGCGATTGCGGGAATGGGCGCTCTGTTTGCCGCGACCGTGCGTGCGCCGATTACCGGTATTTTGTTGGTGATTGAGATGACTAACAATTACTACCTGATCTTACCCCTGATTATCACCACGCTGGGTGCCACGCTGTTTGCCCAATTGCTGGGTGGCCAACCGATTTATACCGAGCTGTTACGCCGAAAAGTACGGCAACAAAAGTTGCAGGTTGAACAGCAGCCATAATCATAAGCCATGTTTGGCAAGGATAGCGGCTGTCGTGCCGCTATCTCTCATGTCTCTTAATACCGTATTAAGTGGTGCGATTAGTCGCTGATGACGTTGATGCAAGACGAGAAAAACCTCGGCAGTCTCAACCGGTTTTTCTCCTATTCGTACGTCAGTAAATTGCTCTTTCTCGATAATACTTCGAATGCCGCCGTAGCCTATCATCGCTTGAACTCGCTGACTATTAACCATATTCAGTGCATCGCGTTCTGTTCTAGCGCGAATAAGCTGCCATTGATAGCGTTTTGCGATTTCTACATTAACCTGATCACCAATAACTCCCACGACATATTGGTAATCTTCTGGCTTTAAAACATGTGTGTGTCCAAATAGATAATAATTAATCGACATGAGTGACTCTTCTGGATACAGCGCTTCGGGAATATCTTGATAGGCAAGTCGTGTCCGGCCAAAATCAGCATCAATAATCCCTTTGGTCAGTGCATTTTCCGACCGTGCGAGTGGCATTTCCATCCATGTCAGTACAATACGCTCATCAATGGCAGTGAATGCATGCTCTACAATCGCTTTGGTTGCCAAAGAAACAGAGTCAGTTGCATCGCGATAAGCAATCGTTAGTGTATTTGCCATGACACTCAACGGTAGCCAGCAGACTATAAGTATCCATACTTTTTTCACATTACTACTCCAAGGACCCTTATCCTTTTAGAGATTAGAAGACCACAGTCGTATCGTCTACGCGCTTATTCGTGACGCCGTCACCTTTAGTGCACCACTAGGTTCTGCCCACGCTATGTAACATGGCAAGGCATGACGTTCGGTCGGGAAGTGATTCAAATTCAGCCCGCACGATCAGCCCCTCTAACAGCGTCATCACCGCATCAGCAGCCGCCTTTGAGCCAACAATCTGTTCAATTAAGCCGTGAATTTTGTCTTTGTGCGCTTTGGCAATCGCTGCAATTTGGCTGTCTGTACTGCTCTTAAATTCGCCAATCGCGTGCATAAACATACAGCCTTTAAAGTCGTCTTGTTTAAACCACGCCAGATGCCAATCGAGGAGTGCCGTCAATTGGGCATCTTTATCCTGGTGCGCATCAATAGCCTGCTGCAGTCCCTGCTCAAATCTTGTATGGCGCGCTTGCAGCACAGCCTCAATCAAGGCCGATTTAGCACCAAAGTGACGGTACATCGAGGTCTTTGAGACCGCGGCTTCATCACGGATTTTGTCGACGCCCACCGCAGTGTAACCAAACTGATTAAATAACGACTCGGCTACCGCCAAGATGTGATCGCGCTTACTCATCATGCTCTCCAAAAAAGACTTGCCACGAAGTGTACCGATCTGTACTCTTTAAAACAACGTGTACAGATCGGTACACTTTAATCAACCATAGAAGGAACGACCATGAAACGACTCAAAGGTGGCGGTGCGTTACCGCCTAAACCGACTTGGATTCAACTGACAAAAGGCTTGCTGGGTGGATTTTTCGGTATTCTCACCTTAACCGTGCTGAACCATACCACCGGCGTGCCCTGGCTGATGGCTCCCTTTGGCGCAACCTGTGTGATTTTATTTGCAGCGCCTCAGTCGCCGCTCGCGCAACCGAGAAATGTGATTGTGGGTCACTTACTGACCGCCAGTGTGGGGTTGGCGATGCTGTATGGAGTGGGAAATGAAAGCTGGATGATCGCACTAGCAGTTGGCCTTGCAATTATGCTGATGCAAGCCTGCCGCGCCGTCCATCCACCAGCAGGAGCGAATCCACTGGTAATCATGCTAGCGGGGACTCAGGTGGTAGGCATCGATTATTTGTTTACGCTTGTGCTCGCAGGCAGTGTCGCACTGGTAACCATTGCAGCAGTGATCAATAACCTCGGTGAACCGCACCATTGGCCTGTGTATTGGCATGGGATCAAGCGAGGCTAAGCGAGAGCCTTGCTAGTTTCAATCAGTCAAAACCTAGCAAAACAGGCGCGATTAAATTGCGCCTGTTTTGGTGTCGCCTAACGATACCGTGACCAATAGTCAGCCCTGTATCATCCCGCAAACACTAACCAAGCGCCAATGACAAAGGCACCGCCAAGCACGAGAGTTTCTAAAAAATAACTGCTTATGACGTTATACAGTTTCATACCTAACCAACCTTTTTTGCGGCTAGAGTAACAACATAAAACTGAACATAAGCTGTCTACATAAAAAGACAACCATTACAAAGAAGGACCAAACTTGGCTAGGGTGAAATTCGCACTGGCTCGGATTTAAGTCACGTATTTCCGCACTCAGAGACCATTGGAAAAGTCACCGTAAAACCATTGCCATAGTCAGAAAAGTACGGACTCTGAATCATAATACTCGCGTGATGCTGTTCCACAATGTCTTTGACAATCGACATTCCCAACCCCGCCCCATCACCTTTCTCGGTATGACCGCGGAAGAATTTATCAAAAATACGGCTCTTAATTTCGTCCGATATCGCGTCGCCAGAATCAATCACTTCCACCACGACGGTATTGGCTGAGTGGCTGGTGATCACACTGATAGATGCGCCTTTTCCTGCATAGCGAATGGCATTATCAATCAGGTTAGTAAATAACACTGACAACATCACAGGATGGCCTTTGACCCACAGGCTCTCTTGCCCTTCAAGCTCTATTGACTGTTGTTGTGTCAATGCCATCGGTGCGAGCGCAGCGATTTGTTCTCGCAACAATGGAACAATATCTACCTGCGTGACTTCGGTATTTTTTTGCTGCTCCACCCGCGAAAGCATGAGTAACTGTTGGATAACACGATCAGTTCGATCGATGCCATTCAGAATATTGGTCAAGTCATTATCACGTTCCGCTTCTGTGGTCGCAGACAAGGCGTTTTCTGCATTGAGTCGCAGTACCGCGAGGGGGGTTTTTAACTCGTGTGCCGCAGTGCTGACCAAACGCTTTTCACGCACCCAGGCATTATTCAACTGAGAAAATAAATAATTGATCTGCTTGACGAGTGGTGAGAGTTCAACGGTGGGTTGTGATACATGAATATGATCGAGATTATCAACACTGCGCGCAGCGATCGTCTCTTTTAATTCGCCTAGCGGCCTAAATGCGCGGCTAACTAACACCACAACAATAACCGCTAAAAGTGGGATCAATAGGAGCTGGGGTAAGCCAATGGTCAACGAGACTTCTGTCATCAACTCTTGGCGAATCGCCTCTTTTTCCGCCACCAGCAGACTCGCTTGCCGTTTGTCCGGCAGTGTGAATACTAATAGGAAGGTGCGCCACTGTTCACCTGCTGCGGTAACCATATCAAATCCGGGGTTGTCTGATGTCCCTATCCATTGCGCCGGTGCGTTCGGACTTTTGGCAACTAATGCATCATTAACACGGTACTGAAAAAACAAATTATCTTCGTAGGGGTGACCAAATGGTGTGGTCGTATCGTCATCTTTTGCGTTGGCAGTGATCGCGTTTAACCAATGGGTATAGCTTTGTGTAAAGTTATCTGGCGGCTGATCTCCCCAGCTCATTACCGACAGTGCCAACGTTTTTGCCGATTGCCCCAATCGCGCGTCATAGACTTCATTAATTTCATGACGAGCTTCGCTATACACCAGCAGCCAAGAGACAAACATTAACACCCCCACCACACACACAGTGCTGAATGTAAGATGGCGTTTTATTGAATGTGGGCGCTGTTTATTTCTCAATGATATACCCAACCCCACGAATGTTTTGAATCAAGGTTCCACCCGTTTTTTTGCGTAAATTGTGAATATGGACTTCAATGGCATTCGGACTAATTCCCTCATCCATACCATGAAGCGCTTGTTGAAGTTGATCTTTGCTCATTACTCGACCAGCGTGCGCCATCAGTGTGGATAACAGCTTGAACTCGTTAGGAGTTAACCGAATAGGTGCACCCTCCATATCCACTTCACCCGTTGCCATCGACAATGTCACGCCATGGCATGACATGGTGGTATCGGCATAACCGGAAATACGCCGAATCATGACGCGCAGACGCGCCAATAGCTCTTCGAGCGCAAAAGGTTTGATCATGTAGTCGTCGGCTCCACCATCTAACCCTTTCACACGGTCATCAATGTCATCGCGTGCGGTCAAAATCATCACAGGGATATCGCTATGTTTGCGGCGAATTTTACGCAACACATGAAGTCCATCAGTGTCTGGCAAGGTTAAGTCGAGAATAATAGCGGTAAAGCTTTCGGTATTTAACAGGGCATCCACACCACCGCCTCGCTGCAACCAATCAACGGTATAGCCGTGACGCTGCAGCGACGCCACCATGGACTCCCCTAGCATGCAATCATCTTCGACGAGTAGCAGCCTCATTGCTGATTAAGCTCCTTCAGTTTTTGGATAATTTCTTGTTGGCGTCCTTGATCAGCAAGAGGACGGTCCGGCCGTGCAGGGGCTTGCTGTGCATGCTTCAAGAATGCCACAGCGAGATTTGTTTTTCCGGTATCCGCCAGAAATTCGCCATAAAAATAGTTCGGATCGATACCGTCTGGATTGATCGCGAGTGCTTTTTTAAACAGCTCAGCAGCCTTATCGTCATCACCAAAGGCGAGTGGCCAGCCCGGCACTTTGTGGTACAACGTCGCGAGGCTCGTTAGGGCCGAACCGTCCAGCGTTTCCGGCGCCTGTGTTATCACATCTTCCAGTAGGATTTTTGCATCCTTGACCAAGCCTAATGCTCCCATGCCACCCTCAACCCCGGCTAGCGAGCTCTTATTGATGGCAAGCCATATTTTCAGATCATGACGCGCTGGTTGAGCAAGGAGTGCAATTTGCGTGTCATCGATTAAACGGTCGAAGCACGCCTCTTTGTCGTCACTGCTGTCGACAGTATAGTTACACTGTGCCCAGCGCGTCTGGATCTTAGCCAAGATAGGGTCGGCCAGCGCTGTCGCACTGATCAAAGAACAACTGAATGCCCATACGGTAATATAAAATGATTTACGAATAGTCATGGTGCGATTCCTCTACAACTGGCAAGCCTTGAGGCGTATTGGCGTGAAAATCAATGATGTCTTTTTGTTTTGCGATTCCATGACCCACTAACGATGGAAAAAGTTGATTCAGACGAACAAACAGTTTTTCGGGCCACCCGAGCCACGTCGCAAAGCAACGCTTTTCGATGGCACGAATAATGTGATTCGCTACCCACTCTGATGAGTCCACATGATTTCGCAATTGCTTATTCATCGCCGTTGCACGAGCATCATTTAACGCCGTCTTAGTTGCTCGAGGCGCGATATAAATGGCACACTGCTGAGTGCCATGTAGCTCCCGATTTAACGCTTCGGTAAAGCGATACAAGCCTGATTTCGTCGCACCGTAATTGGCATATCCGGGGAAACCGATACCAGCAAAGGTTGAGCCAATGTTGGCAATGAGGCCTGTCGGTGCGAGCCACTCAAGTGCATGTTTGCAAAGCAAAATGGGGGCGGTTAGGTTGATGGCAATTTCATGTTCAATACTGTCATCCGCGCGCATGGATAGATAATTGAAACCATTTACCCCCGCATTATTGATCAGTATTTCTATTGGCGTACCTTGTTGACCCAGCCATCGTGCATGCTGATTCACCTTGTCTCTGCCCTCTGCTGTACCAATGTCTGCTTCGATGATCTGATGATGCTCGTCATTCACAAGCTGTTTTTTAAGATCATGCAACGCATTGAGATGGCGGCCGACGAGCACAAGTATTGCGCCTTCTTTTGCCAGTGCATCAGCCAGAGCTCGGCCAATGCCCCCTGTCGCACCTGTTAGCAATATAATTGTGTTTTTCATTACCGCCTCCTATGCCACTTGGGTCTGTGTCGTGGTCATGGGAAGTGCTCGCAGCATTGATTCATACAGCGCATAAACACGCTTCGCACTATCAATGATGGCTTGTTGGTCCGCGGGATCCGTTACCTTGTTCATCAAATCGGCAAAATAGCCAATATGCTCTACATCCAAGGTGCTGTGTGACGTTAAATACCGCATCGCTGTATCGGGTAGAGAAAGCGTTTGCTGGATCAGTGCGGCCATCGAGCCGCCGATTGATACACTCGTCCCTTCCAACACCCAAACCATGCCAAATAGAGCCATTGGGTTATTACGGTCAATTTGGTGATATAAATACGCCACCATCATCTCAATCCCTAACCCGACTTGGCCCTCACCACAGTTAGCCTTCGCTAGTTCGGCATCAAAGCCACATGCGCGCAAGTCATCCAAGATCCATTCATGGTGACCTTTCTCTTCCTCAATGTATGCGCCGAGCGCTTGACGTAACCATTCATAGTGCTCCGGCAACCGAGAACCACAGGCCATCAGCAATGGAACGGTATGCTTCACATGATGATAAGCCTGAACAAGAAAGGCCGTGTAGGTTTGCAGCGTAATCGCCTTATCGTCACAAGCCTCAATCACAGGCACACTCAGCATTGAGGCTCTCGCCTGAGCGGTTTCTTTCTCTAGTACATGGAAAAAACCTTGATTATCCATAAATCCTCCTAGGAATGTGCCGTGAGTGGCAGGGTTTCTTCAGTCAGTAATGATTGGGCCGAAGTGTTAAGTTTCGGCTCAAATTGTTGGCAAAAGACATCGCGTTTAGGGCGGCCATTTGCCGTAATTAAATGGGGTTGCTGATGAAAAGGAGCGGTAAATATCACCGCTCGGAGCTGCGCATAATCGGGCAGTTGGTTGTTAAGCTGGATCAGCTGCTGCTTTGCTTGATCAGGAGAGTCGCTACCAATAATGGCAGTCAGGTAGTCCTTCCCCTCTCCCAATACCACCATGTTGCTAAGCGCCGAATAGGCCATAGCTTCCGCCTCAATCCATTCTGGATGGATGTTGCGGCCAAAAGCCGTAATGAGTTGATTTTTTTTGCGACCTTTCACGTACAAAAAGCCGTCATCATCAAACTCACCGATATCTCCCGTCGCAACGACGCCTTGGTGAGGGTGAAAGTCGCGATCCAGATAGCCTGAGAATGTCGCGCCCACTACCATGATTTCACCGTCTGAAGCCAGAAAAACACGATGGTGAGGTAACGGTTTACCCACACTGCCAACACAATGGTGCTCGGAGGTATTCAAACTCACCACTGATCCGCACTCCGATAAGCCATAGCCCTCAAAAACCGATAAGCCAAGCCGACTTGCTGCGCGCAATAAGGCCGGTGCCACCTTTGCGCCTCCGACAGCAACGTGCTTGAGATCGGCAACCGCACCAGGATGCTGTTCACCAAGATGGATGACGGCTCGCAATAAAGCAGGGGTAAGTACCAAGCTTTGCGGACGATAACGAATCAGTCCGCTCATCAATTGATTCAGGTTTAACTGGCTTGAGCCGATCAGCCCCAAGTCATTGCTGGATGGGATCACTGTCGTCACCCCAAGCAATAGAGGCACGTAAACACCCGTAATATTCTCCAGTAGTGTGGACAAGGGAAGGACGACTAAATGACAGGAAGGTACCGCAGTGGTGGAGACGGTACTGGCAAGCGATACACTAACGCTCTCCAGCGTGGCTGCGCTCAATACCACGCCCTTGGGAGAACCAGTCGAGCCTGAAGTAAACGTGACCTTTACGGCAGGAGGCAAAGCTGGCAGTGCGTCTACGTCTCGTGCATGGCATGGTAATCCAGCCAATGTAGTCACAGATGCGTGGCTTAATGCGACATCAGGGTGTAGCGAGCCAATCACCCAATCTACCCTCGCAGTCTCCAAGACATGCTGTTGTTGGTCCGCCGTAAAAAAGGGCGGGATCGGTACAATTGAGATGCCTGCATACGCAGCGGCAAGATCGATCAATACCCAACTAACACTGTTGTCACCGGCAAGCCCAATCATCTGTGTATCGAGCGCCAATAGCGTTTCACTCAGCGCCCTGATCCGTCCCCAAAGCGCTTGGTAGGTCAGTATCAGGCAGTCGCCAGATGCATCCGACCCGTGAATGGCAACCTGATCAGGTTGGGATCTGGCATAGTCAGCCAAACGTTCAAATAAGACGCGCATTAGCATTCTCCGTATGGCAGTGTTTAGACACAATCCGCGCCAACTGCTCAGCACCTTGAGCAAGGTTACCGGCACAGACACGAGGCATCCGCGTGTAGTAGTTGCCCCATTGATCAGTGGCGGGCTGTAGACAACTCGCTTCCGCACCGGTCAGTAGATGGGGCTCAAGGCCAAATCGTCGCATAAGTGCATATAGCGGCCCTGTGGCAGTAAATACACACCATAGGTATCCGTGTGACAGCAGCCCATTCGCTAAAGCGTGGAAATGTGGTAGTGACGTTCCCGAAGAGAATGAGGCCAGTTGCCCAAACTCAATCACTGAGTTACGCGTGATCACTTGCTGATAGTGAGCGCTAAGTACGTCAGCCACATCGTCGGTAAGGTATTGTTCGAGAAAAAGCGGCTGATACGCAGCAGGGCGATAGCCGCACACCGACAATAAGCGATCGTCTTGTCCTCTCAGGCAGGACAAATAAGGCATGAAGGTGGTAATTGTCGCGTTGAAGGCTTGTTGATAGCGTTCAGCAATATACGCCTCTATTTCAGCGCGATTCGCTGAGTCTGGTGTAACAATGTCAAATCGACTCGCTGAATTAACCATAGCGGTGACATCCTTTATTAGCTGATTGTCACTGAGCTTACGGCGCGATACTTAAGAAAAGCTTAAGAAGCTCCTCCTGCCGATAAAAAATGCACCCCAAAAATCTATCCAATTGTAAATTATAACTTTTTATTTTTTGCCCCTCTTAAGTGATTCTTAAGTTTCCTCTCATAGAGTGAAGACATCACCACATGAGAGGACATTACCATGACCGCTAACACCCCACGACCATTTAAATGGGACAGAGTCGTCCGGTTCAGCCATTGGCTGATTGCTGCATTATTCTTTGCCAATATGAGCGTCACGGAAGAAGGCAGTGACATTCATCGCTGGTTTGGGTACGTGATCCTTGGGGCCATTGTCTTACGTCTGATTTGGGGAATGCTCACGCATTCAGAAGCACGACTAACCCGTTTTATTCCCTCGCTTTCTGCCGCTCGTGCTCACTTCAGCAACCTTATACGCGGACGTGATCATACAAGCTCAGGTCATAACCCTGCCGCAGCACTTATGATTTGGAGTCTTTGGGGATTGCTTCTCGTCACCATTTTGACTGGCTGGACAATGACGCAGTCAGGTGAAGAGCTCGAATGGTTAGAAGAAGTCCATGAGTTTGCTGCCAACGCAACCCTGGTCCTCGTCACTATCCATGTTAGCGCCGCCATTTTGATGAGTCGTTTTGGTAAGCGTAACTACATTAAATCTATGCTGCGTTAAGTGGTGGAAAGATGACAAGCCTTCGCAATTTTAGACCTATTATCGTTTTCTTTTCTCTTGCGCTCGTCCTGCTTAGCCTATCGAGAGTCGGCTTGCTTGTTTGGCAACATAAGCAGTTGAGCCAATGGCAAGATATCTTCTATATCTTACTCCAAGGATTACGTGTCGATATTGCCACCCTCTGCTGGCTATATACCCTACCGGCTTTTTTATTGGCACTGCTGCCAACCTCTGGAAAATTGGGTCGTGGATTTGTTTTTATCTTGCGGAGTTGGTTGGTCTGTGGGTTAGTTGTGTTAGTTTATATGGAGCTTGTCACGCCTTCGTTTATTTTAGAATACAACTTAAGACCGAATCGACTATTTCTAGAGTACTTAGTGTACCCTAAAGAAGTCTTTTCCATGCTTTGGAAGGGCTATAAATTACCGTTATTCCTAGGACTCTTTGGCACGTTATTCGTGGGTTTTTTCAGCTGGCGACTAAGCGGCAAGCTTATCCAGACAGAAAACCAGCCACGCTGGTGGACACGGCCTATTCTTGCGGTGTGTGTGATTGCTTTCGGTGTCATGGGAGCACGTTCAACTCTGCAACACCGCCCACTGAACCCAGCACTTGTCGCCTTTTCAACGAATCCGCTATTAAATGATTTAGTACTCAACTCTTCTTATTCGTTGATTTTTGCCGCCAAATCCATGGCGTCCGAGCGTAATGCTGAAGAATACTATGGCGATATGCCGCTGAATGATGTCATTGCAACGATCAAACGATACTCGCCGGCCAGCACCAACTATATTACGTCTGACACCATACCGACACTAAACGTGCGCCATCCTTTCGAGGCGAAACGAAAGAATTTAGTGATCTTATTGCAAGAAAGTTTAGGCGCACAATTTGTTGGCAGATTAGGCGGCTTACCGCTAACACCACATTTGGATAATCTGATGGATGAAGGATGGAACTTTACTCAGATTTACGCAACAGGTACGCGTTCTGTGCGTGGTATTGAGGCTATAACCACAGGGTTTACACCGACCCCATCTCGCGCCGTCGTTAAATTGTCTAAAAGCCAAACAGGGTTCTTTTCCATCGCCTCATTACTTCAGCAAAAGGGGTATACCACTCAGTTTATCTACGGTGGAGAAAGCCACTTCGATAATATGAAATCATTTTTTCTCGGTAATGGTTTTCAAGATATTATCGATTTCCCTCAGTTTGACCAGCCACGCTTTGTTGGATCTTGGGGAGTTTCAGACCAAGACCTATACACCATGGCTGATAAACAGTTTCGGCGTTTACACCAAAGTGGGAAACCCTTTTTCAGCTTGGTATTTACTAGTAGCAATCACTCACCTTACGAATATCCAGATGGCCAAATCACGCCTTATAGCCAAGAGAAACATACCCGCTTTAATGCCGTAAAATATGCTGACAAAGCATTGGGCGACTTCATCCACCAAGCTCAGCAGTCCGATTACTGGAAAGATACCATCTTCTTAATCATTGCCGATCATGATGCACGCGCAGTCGGCGCGTTACCTGTGCCGATTAAACATTTTCATATCCCAGCATTGATCCTAGGTAAAGACATACCCCCGAGAGAAGATAACCGCCTCGCGAGTAGTATCGATATGCCCCCTACGTTACTCTCCCTCATTGGCGTTGAAAGTATATCGCCGATGATAGGTCATGATTTAACTCGCCCATTATCTCAACACTATCAGCGTGCTTTGATGCAGTTTGATAAAAACTTCGCTTATCTCACCCATGATTCAGTGATTGTTCTGCGACCAAACAAAGCCCCGCTTGGCTATTACTATGATGCGAAGAGTCAGACTGCACGCCCTCAACCTGTAACAGACGAGATGATAAAGCGCGCTAAGGCACACGCTTTAATAGGCGGAAAACTGTATCGACAAGGTTTATATACCGTATCATCCACTCATATCACGGAAACGTCGGTACTCGCTCAACACCATGGTAAGCAGCCACATCGAGTAGGGTGAGGCGTTGCCGCCTCATCCCTCCCACCACCAGAACAGTACAGACCTCGTATACGGCCACGCACCAATACATTCAACAATACACAC